>JAGWBV010000001.1:0-316 GCA_021295715.1 Candidatus Poribacteria bacterium
AAGAATTTGAGAAACTCCGACCGCTCCTGGACCTTGAATTCGTCAGGAGAGTGAGATGCCCTTTCATGGGCGTACTTTTCGTATGAGTTAACAAGTCCGTCAGTGAATTGCATCGTGTTGATCAAACCTCTTATCGGACTCCTATATCAAAATCGACTTACTGCCAGTCGTCATCTGGCGGGTAAATCATGGAACTTCCGCCGCCTGCGCCTTTAAATTCGCTCTCAGCGAACCAATCCTTGACGGTATCCCGCCACTTAATGAAGTGTGGGGCTTTCAGGTGCTCTTGGAACGCCGCCTCGTCTACATAAACCTC
>JAGWBV010000001.1:413-15250 GCA_021295715.1 Candidatus Poribacteria bacterium
TTAATCTGGATCGGTGCGATAATAACAAACATAGTTTTTCTCCTATACGTAATTTGCAAATCACATTTTATTTTTCGTATTGGCATCCTGATGCCGAATTCACATTAGCCTATCACAATTTGGGAGGGATGTCAATTAAGTTCAAATTTTGTGATTTTCATCTCTTTTTCCGTAAATCAAGAACGGCTGCATAGTGTTTGATGATCTGACCGTTATACTTCGTCTCACTCAGATTGACAATCCCCTCAAACAGTAGACGTTTATTCTTATCTGGCAACGCGATGTGATCCGAATAGGTGTTTAGGAGTTTGATGTACTGCTCAGATGAATATGTTTGCGTCCATGGATATACACGTTTAATTGGATCCTGAAAGGCTTCCACGCCGGGGAAGTGTGTAGCGTGTGTAGGGCGGTTCCCTGTCGGTAGAGGGTAGTATCTATCGTATAGATCCTGAACTTCTGCAAAGAATCCTTCGTCTTTTCTGGCGTGCTGATTTGAAAAAACGGCAAGGAAACCCTCTGATTTCAGCACCTCGGATGCCTTCAGATACCTCACTTTTGGATCTACCCAATGAAAAGCGGTAGCAGAAGTAATCAGGTCAAACTTTCCGTTTGATTCCCACTCCTCAAATGCCTGTTCCACGAACGAAAGGTTTGGAAACGCCTTCAGTTTTTCCTTCGCAACGGCGATTAAATCGGCACCGATGTCCAGACAAACCAATTCGTATCCACGTTCCGCGAAGGATCGGGTCGCTTTTCCGGTGCCGCATCCAATCTCAAGGATTCTGCTGTGGTCGTTAAGCCCAGAGAGATCTACGATATCTTGGATTAACTTCTCAGGATATTCGGGTCGGACCTCTTCATAGAGTGTTGCAGCAGTATTAAACATGGTCTTGAGTTGAGTGTTCGACATAAGATTTTCCTTCTATGATGGTTCCTTTCCAATTCTACCACGCCGTCACAAAAAGACGATCCCTTGGTTTATCTAACTTCACGCTAAGAATGCTACCTTTAGGTAGTCGGATGTAGACGTGCGTTTTTTGGACTTCCTTCAATTGAACTGAGCGAACTCTGGAAGATTGGGTTCAAAAAGGTAAGCCAACTTCGCAAACACAGCCCGATCCCCCGGCAGGCTATCGACAACCACAAAGAAGAAATGGCTTTCTGGCGTAAATTCGTAGTCGAAGATCGAATTGAAGTTGTAGGTGATCTCATCTACCATCCGTTCATCTACACGTTCCACGAAAATTCGCCAACCGATTTTTTGGGTAAATTGGTAATTGCTGCGAAGCCGTAAAATGAGCGTGTTTCGATGTGCGCGCCAAAAGAAATTATCGAGATCCAGATCAATCGTGAACTTGCCGAGAAGGTTGACACCCCCGGAAAAACTGGTGAATCGATTGAATTCATCTCGACGGGTGCCGAAACGATTGATAACCCCCAATTGCCCCCACGGTGCCTGATAATCAATCTCTGATCTGATAAACTTTGTATCAAAAAGTTGCCCGACCTCACGGAGTCGACCGAATCCACCGGAAGTGAAAAAGTTAAACCGCCCAATGTCAATGTAGAAACGCGACTCGCTCAGCCGTTCCCTTAGCAACCTTTGCGAATTGGTTTGATAGAAATGGCGTGTATCCACCCAAAAGGATTCCACGAAATGCGCCTCTGGAAACTCATATCTATACCTGAGACGTGCGCGTGCCTGACGAAACGCTTCCTCTTCAAGTCCCATTTCGTTCGGACGAAAGCCATCCTGAATCTCTTCGAGTTGAACCTCGCCGAGCCACCCTTCGTGAATCCATTCCGTGGCAGTGTGGTACGCCCAGTGCATCTCGCCATCAACCCAATCTATGGCGTACTGAGACGCTGCAGTCCAGTCTCGATGCAATCCAAATCGCCCATTAAGCGATAGGAGTGCGACATCTCGATCGGCTTGGTGTTTGTGGATTCCCATCGCACCGATGACAGTCCGTTTACCGATGTCATGATTGATCCGTCCGGCTAAGAGATTCACCTGCTTTTTCTGATCCG
Organism: Candidatus Poribacteria bacterium; assembly: GCA_021295715.1. Classification (NCBI taxonomy): domain Bacteria; phylum Candidatus Poribacteria; species Candidatus Poribacteria bacterium. Next base: position 2,448 of record JAGWBV010000001.1, read on the forward strand.
CGTCGTATCGGTCAATCATTTTGCCGTAGGTATTGATGACAGCGAAATTAGAGTTGCCAACTTTGCCTGTCGTTTTCGCGCCTACATCAATTTCTTGGACGCGCCGAGTATAGAATAGATTCAGCGGCAACTCAAATAACTCAGCACCCTCCCTGAAAAACGGACGGCGTTCTGGAAGGAAGAACTCTCGATCACTTGAGATGTTAATTTGCGTCGGATCGCTCTCCAACTGTGAAAAATCGGGATTCAGCGTCACATTCGAGGTCAGGTGCGTTGACATCGGGAGAATTACGTCTACCCCGCCATCAAGGTCGTTGGGACGATTGACGAGCGCACGATAGCTGCCATACGGAAGTATACCGATCTTTTGCGTTGTTTTGATCTTTTCTAAATTTAGTCCGGTCAAATCGCCGAACTCTGAGACGCGTGAGAAAAAAGCCGTCTCTGCCCATGAATGGGATTGACCATTTATCGGACGCACCCGCCAAAAATTGATGCCCCAGGTAGTGTTACGCCGATTAAAACGAACCTCATCGAATGGAATCGCAAATTCTGCAGTCCAATTGTCCTTGTGTTTTTTACTTTCGCCTCCCACTTTGCGTCCCAACTCATGTCAAAGACGCTTTCATTGCCGACTCTCTCATCCGCTTGTGTGCCAAGTGTATTGACTGCAAAGATATAGCAGTTGCGCTGGTCGTGATAGGTATCGAGCATCACCTCAATACAGTCGTTCTGCCAGACGAAGGAGTCACGACGTGTCATCGTTTCTCGGAGATTTTTCATATCTGGCTCCTCACAACGCACGCCGATATAGAGCATGTTTTCATCGTACAGCACCCGAACTTCGGTGTCTAATTCAGCCCGATGTGTTTCTCCCTCCTTTGCTCGGTAAAAATGGGTCGCGATGTCGGCGTGTTGCCAGACTGGGTCTGTAAGTTCGCCATCAATAACGGGTGGGTTCTCCGTCAAGGTTGCCCGAAGGGTGCGTCTTGTACTTTGCGTCTCTCCAAAAAGCGGCGTGGTCACCAAGAACAGTATCGGCATCCAAATGAGTGCGTGTGTCCACTGCACCCGTCCAATTTTTTCCATTGTCCCCTCATTCTTTTATTGTGTGTATTTGTGAGTGTTTAGCAGTTTTGCGAATTAAATCAAATCTCCCTCATCAAGGATATAACCCACCCTGACGAAAATTCATCAGAAAATTTGTCTATCAGTAATCTTTTGTTTCTGAGAGTTTACGCAGTGCGGCAAGATATAACGCTTTGCTTTGATTCTCGAACGGTCCCGGATGGGTCGGGTTTTCTGGAAAATGTGAGAACAGACTCGCTTCACTGACTTCCTCAAGATCGAGTGGATGACCTAACGCCTCTATTTCTCCCAAGTAAGCGATTCCCCAGTATTCGAGATTGAACATGAAACAGTGAATGTAACACAGCACTTCAAGATTTTTCAGCGTTGCTCCCGTCTCTTCCAGAAGTTCTCGGTGTGCAGTTTCTTCAGCCGTTTCCCCGGGTTCAGCACGTCCACCCGGCAGCGTCCAAATATCGTTATCACGCCATTTGCAGAAGAGTATCTGGTTCTGTTGATGTGCGAGACAATTGAAGTTCTTCGAAATAGAGTAACATATAGCCATCTTTTTCCTCAATCTTTTGAACCATCTTTTTCCTTTCTAAATACGAAAATCATAGGTAGTATTTGGATGAATGGAAACTGCGCGATTTGACTGGATTTAGCTACATTCCGAAACTTGGGAATACCAAATTCACGAATAATGTCTCCATGAAATTAAAAGACAATCGGAAACTACAGAGCGTTGTTCAATCGCTTTCGCCTGCTTTTTTAATCGTTTCCGCGCACGGCTCAGGCGGCTCTTAATTGTGTTCTGAGATACGCCCAAGAACTTGCTAATTTCTTCGCAGGTCATTTCAGCGAGATAGTAAAGACGGATCACTGTCCGGTCGGTTTCTCGGAGTTTATCAAGGAGTTTTTGAATCAAGGCGCGATCCGATTCTTTTCCCCTTTCCGCCTGCTGTTCTGCTGTATACTCGGCATAACTCAATTCTGCGAGTTCTTCGGGCTCGGTTAATGTTAGCGGCTGCAGTTGCGGTTGAACGGCTTGTTTTCGGAGCCACGTGACGCACAGGTTGTTGGCGATAACATAGAGCCATTTGGCAAATCGGTCTGGACGTGTCAAGGTGGCGAGTTTTTGGTATGCCGTGAGGAATACCTCCTGCGTAATATCTTCAGCGATGTGAAAATCGTCAATTTTTCTCCAGACAAGCGCGTGAATCTGCGATTGATATTTCTCAACCAGAGCGGCAAAAGCATGATGATCACCTTCCAACGTGAGTTGAACCAACTTATCGTCGCTATGTTGCATGGGGTACCTCCATAAGGAATTTTCTTCTGTGATTAAAGACGAAAATTGGGGGGCGAAAAGTTGCACCTTTAGAAAAAAAAGACTAATTTTTTCGATTTCCTGTGTGAAACATGACGGTATAGAAAGTATAACCTACACGGGAGAAAATGCATCAGAAAATTTGGCTATCAACTCTCGGAATTCGTGTGAAAAATCGTACAGGATGGCTTAAATTTCGCGTTTAGCAGTGTAAAACTGCTTTAGTCGTGGGCACTGTGGGGAGTATGTCAACTATTATTTGCTCCGAAAATTAATCCTGCATTTCAAAACCTATGTTTAGAAGGATTTCTTTTGATATATTTCTTTTACAACAGTTTCGATCGTTGGTTCTTCAATCTTTATGTCACGCGGATGAAGGTGGTCCAAGATTTTTTGAATGATATCGATTGCCGAAATTTCATTTTTGTCAAAAGAAATGGTTAAGGAGTAATCGTTTCGCCTTGTGAATTCGAGGTGGGCAATTTTTAATCTTTCGCGAATAATGTCTACATCAATGCGTTCATAAAAATCGACCTGAATTTTTCGTTTTCTGGCTAATTCATCTTTTGCCTGTTGTAGGTCTCCATCAAAGATAATCTTTCCTTGATCAATGATGAGGCTTCTTTGGCAGAGGTACTCGATGTCACTGAGGTCGTGCGTCGTTAGGATCATAGTCGTTCCGAGACTTGCATTCATCTCTTTAATGAATTCCCGGATATTCGATTTCACTGCAACATCGAGTCCAATCGTGGGTTCGTCCAAAAAAACAACGGGGGGATTATGTAATAAGGAAGCGGCGATGTCACATCGAACTCTCTGTCCCAGGCTTAATTTTCGGACAGGAATGTGAAGTAAGGGACCGATACCTAACACCTCATCAAACTTTTTTAGCTGCTCTTGGAAATCTGTCTTGCTGACTTCATAGATGTCTCTGAGAAGCGTAAACGCTTCAATGACAGCTATATCCCACCATAACTGGGTGCGTTGTCCGAAAACAACGCCAATATTTTTCACATGCTGCTGTCTCTGTTTGTAAGGCACAAGTCCATTCACCGTCACTTTTCCGTCCGTTGGGGTGAGGATGCCTGTTAAGATTTTAATCGTTGTTGATTTGCCAGCACCATTTGGTCCAATGTAACCGAGAATTTCTCCCCGCTCGACATGAAAACTGATGTTATCTACTGCTTGAACGAATTCGTATTCTCTTTTAAAAAGGTTGATGAAAGCGCCTTTCAATCCTTCCTTGCGTTTGAATGTTTTATAACTTTTGGTTAGGTTTTGGACCTCTATTAAAGCCATCAGATACTCCTTTGAGTAATTAAGACCCGGAGCTTTCGTACCTTCGCACCCCTAAATTCCATACCAGAGTCCCTATTCCCCAAGTTAGAAGGGCGATGATAGGCGTTAGGTAGGCGTAGAGGACGTAATCCTGTCTGCCTAAAAAGAGTGTTGCAGGATAAAAGGAAGTAAATGCCAAAGGCAATATCCAACTCAGGAACACTTGTAACGCCGGGCTGTAAATGGTAATAGGATATTTCGCGAATTCACGAACAGTCATTAGGGGCCAGGCGAGTGCCCCTGTTGGGTCCTTTATCCAGAAGGTCAAACTCACCAAAATGAGCACCAATCCTGTAAAGATGAGGGTGGCTGAGAGTACCAGTCCGAAAAAAATGAGGCACTCAAAGGCAGATAATGACATATTTAACTTCGTAGCCGCGTAGAGTAGGGCACCGACTCCCATCGCCAAGGTAGAAAACGAGCCGATGTCCAATCGTTCAATGATAATCTGGAACAGAAGTGGCAATGGACGAAGCAACACACGATCAAAATTCCCATCAAGAATGTAAAAGCGTCCCAATTGGATGAGATTTGAAAAGAACATCGAAAATAGCGCAATTGAGGTTTGGGCAAACCCGTAGATAAAAAGGATCTCTCCGTAGCTCCAACCATTGATATCCGGAATATGGTTGAAGATTATTAGAATGAAAACCAGAGAAGTGATCTGAGTCGAGAGGGCAAACACCATCTGAATCAAAATATCTGCTCGATAGGCGAGTCTACCTTTGAAATACTGTCCAAAGTAACGAAGATAAATTTTCCCATAAAAGAAGAGTCGAGGCATTGACATAAAGTTTAACCCCCTTGTATCGTCAGCTTTCGCACCGAGATCTTGAAGAGAAAGAATCCTGCTATGGATAAGGTAGATGCCCAAGTTGCTTGGACAATCAACGCGCTTACTGTCTCCTGGATACCCAATTGACCTAAATAGATCTGCATCGGTATGTAGAAAATCATTCTGAAGGGCAGGTAATCTAATATTGAAATCATCCAGCTCGGAAACATTACCAACGGTATCAAGGTCCCTGATAGCAGTTCAATGCTCGCGGTTGTAGCAAAGAGAACGCCCGCATTATTTTCTATATGGAAAGTCGTGAGACCGACCAGAAAAGCAATTCCAGCGTAAATCAAAACCCCCAACGCCAGACTGGCGATGAATGTCGCCGGGCTATCGGGCGGTGTCAATCCGACCCATAACGCCCAGATCGTTAAGACGGTGGCACCCCTGAAAAGAAGCTGAAAGAGAATCCCTCCAAAAGTCCGAAAATAGATGTAGAGTTGGTAACTCACAGGCTTTAAGAGGTTCATGATGAGTTCCCCACTGTGATACTGGCCACTCATCTCACGAGAAATCCCACCAGAAAGCTCGTTGAGAATAAACCGAAACACACCGGCAATCGCTACGTATGTGACCATGTCCTCTAAGGTATACCCACGAATCGTCCTACCGTCCGCCAAGATCGCCTTCCAGAGAAAATAATTGACAATTATTATCAGAAGATATTCCGTCAAGACGAAGAAGAAATGGGCACGGTAGCTTAATCGGTCAATAAAACGGATCTTGCTAAATCTCGTATAAATTCTGAAACGTGTCCAAAATTTTCTGAGGGGTGCCATTGCGATGTGTTCCAATATAAAGAGTTGATGTGATTTGTTAGAGATTCCACAGATAGGAAACTTTGGCAACGATGACCCTATTTTCTAACCGAGGACTTCTTGTCAAGGTCCCCCGGCTTTCATTATAAGCCAAGAAGAAATGGCTTTTGGGACTGTATTCCCAGCCAATAAGTCCACTGATAAGATATCTGAGATTCGTTTCTTTTTTGCTATAATGTGTTTGACCCCAAAAGGCTTGTGTAGATAACCGAAAAAAGAAGTCCCTGGTCAAAAGGTAAGTGACTCGGACGGAATTGGAAATAAATTCTCCATCTATTTCACCGACTGGGGTTGAAGTTTGGGCAACTGCAAGCATTAATTCGAGAGTCAGATTATTTTTCGGGCGCAAGGTGCTTTGGATGTCAAAACTTCTTTGCTCTCCAATATACTTTTGGGCAAAATTATAGAAATTACCCATACCTATCTGCAAAGTCGTGGAAAATCGCTTGGCGGTATCCGTCCGAAACATCAATTTCGCTTCTCTTGTCCAGAAAACCTCTGTCAACTCCGCTTCTCTTGCATAATTGAAAATGAAATCAACTCGCTCCAAAAATAACTCCCGAAATTTTACCCGGGACCAAACACTATTTGACAAAAGTAAAAGATCTGGATCAAACCGTGGGTTTATTTGAAGGTTTGGGTGTTGACGCTTCCAATCCGAAAAGTACGGGGCGGTGTATAGCCCTTGGGATAGACGGCTACCGGTGCCTATAACGAACTTTTCATGCCCTAACACAGCGAGACGCGGGGTGTATTCCAGCTGCGTTCCAACGTGCTGCCAACCGCGATGTGCCTCCTTTTGAATGAAACCCGTCTGGTTTACCGAAAACTCCGCCTCAATCCGCTCCATAGAGATTTCCGCGTTGAAGAGGTCGGTTCCTCTGGTGATGGTCAGCAAATACGCTCGCGGTAACTGCCCATCTCCAGTGTTCCAACTTTGGGCGATTTGTCCTGTAAGGATGAGGTTTTCTCCCCTCGCAATGCTGGTATCTAAGCCAATGACGCGGCTGTTTTCTTCAGCTAACTCTTTTCCGGCATATAGGATGCCAACGTTGGATTTTTCAAAGAGATCTCGCTTTGCCCGAACAACAGTAAATCCCGCGGTTTCTCTCGCTGTAGTTTCCTTTTGGAGACCAAAATAATCCCAGTTCCCGGTTCTGCTTGAAATGATCCCTAAGGTGTAATTTCCTATCTTGCCCGTGGCGTTCGTGCCCCATAGGATATCACCTCTGCTACCAATCCGTCGGCTATAGTAAAGTTCCAAAGGCGTTGCAAAAACGCTATTGCCCTGAATGAAAAACGGGCGTTTCTCTGGAAACCGGATCGGAAACCGAGTTAAGTTGATTTCCAGTTGGTCTCCCTCCACTTGCGCAAAGTCCGGGTTAACGGTTCCGCTGACCCGAAGTTTATTGGTGAGTCTGTATTGAAAGTCAAGCCCTATATCTGACTGACCACTTATGTGTGTTTCTTCACTTTCCGTGCCTCCGCCTATGATGTGTGGATAAATCTCCACTTGTTTTCCTGATTGGATATCCTCTATCCCTACCAGATGTCCCAATGCGGACATTCTCGTCCAAAATCCGCCGTGATCCCCAGGCGGCTTCCAAGTATCTGTTTCCCGTTTTCGTCGGATAAATCGTTCAAAGTTGATGCCCCACACCTGCTTTTTAGCATCAGAAAATCGGAAATTACTGAACGGAATTTTAAACTCAGCCATCCAGCCCTCGCTATCAATATTTGCTTCAACCCACCAAATCCCTTCCCATGTAAAATCCACTTCAGAATCATTGTAGCGGTAATTGTCATCTTTCACGCCCCCAGGCGTGCTGACAAACTTATATCCAGTGCGATGATCGTGATACGGGTCAATAAAAAAAGATATAACATCAGAATAGAAGACATCACCCCCGCGCCGAGTGATACGGTTTACAATTTTATGGGGCTCGGAATCGTAACACCTGAATCCAACGTACAAATGATGTCGATCGTAAACAATATAAACGACCGTTTCTTCAGAAGCCGGTTTATCCGGAGTATCCTTCCAAACAAAGCCGCTAACAGGTAAGGCTTTTTGCCATGCTGCGTCCGTTAAAACTCCATCAATGTTAGGAGGAGGAATCTCTCCTAATGGCTGTGCTCTCACCACATAATGTCCTAAGTCACCTTTATGGGCATAAAGTGAGGAGGCAAATGAAAAGAGTATAAAAACAATCGTGAATAATAAAGTCATTTTCCAATTTTCCAAAGTACCCAAAAATCACGCAAAACGACTCTGGGTTAGTCTCCAGATTGAGCCTTTACTGCCGCTGCGATGAGCCTTTCTAAATCTGCCTCTCTGGCTTTATGTGTGATTAATTTTCCTTCTCTATCAATGAGCCACATTTCAGGAATGTCGCCAATACCATAGTGTTGCACAAGTGAATCTTCGCCAGCCCCTTGATCAAAAATCTGTCGCCAAGGGATGTTGTTTTCTTTAACGTAGTTTTGTAGTATGACTTCTTCATCATCAAGGTTGACCCCGATAATGTCAAACCCCTCATCTTTATAGGTATCATAAATCTTTTTGACCTCCGGCATTTCCGAAATACGTGGCGGGGACAAGAACGCCCAAAAGTCGATCAAAACGATTTTTCCACGATAGTCCTGAAGCGAAATAGGATTCCCATCAAGGTCGGTCGCAGAAAAGTCAGGGACAGGCATCCCAATCGATTCGTATCTCGGATCAAACTTGCGACCATACGCTTCGGCGAGTTCAGTATTGCCTAATCTTTCATGGATGAAGGAAAGTTTCTCAAGGATGAATCTCTCATCTGGATACTGCTGTTCAGCTTCCGTAAAAATCTCAAGCATGTCCTCATATCGTTCCGTCATCACAAGTATGTTCCACAGGTTCCATAGGGCATGATAACTCGGAATTTCGAGTTTCGTGGCTGACTTCAACCGCTCAATGACTACATCCGCCGCTGGTTCATCCCCAATTTTGGCGTAGAGATGGACAAGTCCCGGATAGAGGGAAAAGAAACGCATGTCATCAGGGTGTCGTTCAAGTGTTTCTTTGAAAGCGGCGATAGCTGCTTCATGGCTACCATACATATCCTCCGGCGTATATTCCCAATTCATGGATGACTTGTAAATCGCATAAGAGAAGCTTAAGTTCAAAACATGCAAATTTTCATTCGCATGATGCCGACAGCGGACAAGCGGCATGACATCACCATACACCATACGTTGTTCCCTTTTCTTCCCTCGATATTCGGGATAGAATTGATAGTCATAACTCACCGACATTTTTGGATCTATGTTCCAAGGGCGCCCTGCCTTGCCACCGTGCTGATCCGCAGGACAGGTCAGAACGTTTGAATCTACCAGATGTTTAGGATACAGATCTGAGAGCCACTCAGGAAAATCGTCGTGTTCTTTTTGGTAAGTTTCAATCGCCTTGCCAATAGCAATTAAATTTTGCGTGCAAAGTTCCATGTTTGTCTCATCCATCACGGAATCTTCTCCTGTGGTAGAGGTCAAAAGCGTTTCAGAAGTCTGCGAACCCGTATTGTCGTTTTTACCGTTGGACAGAGTTTGCCCTGTCTGACTCCGGACATCCGGTTTTGAATCCATGTTAAGGACGATAGGTGCGTCAACGATTTCAATAGTGTGTTCCGATTCCGCTTCAAAACTATATGGGTGTTGAAAATGCAGAAGATATTGGTTGCCTATGCCTATCATTAGTAATATCACCGTTACAGTTGAAACCGCAATTGTCCACGGCACTAACGGCTTACCTCGAGACGCGGCAACGGGTTTAATATGTGCTATCTCCCGCACGATATTTTCGGTGAGATTTGCAGACAGTTGGAAGTTATCCAACGCTTCTCGAATTATAGGTTCTTCCTTCTTCAAACGTTGGCGCGCTCGACTGAGTCGACTTTTAATTGTATTTACAGATACCCCCAAAAACTTACTAATTTCTTCACATGTCATCTCGCCAAAATAATACAGGGTCATCACAGTGCGTTCGCTCTCCTGTAACTTAGCAAGCAACTGTTTAACGACCTTTTGCTGTGCTTCAGTCGCAGTTCTTGCCTGTTCATCTGCTACATATCGGGAATATGCCGCTTCTCCCTTCATTGCCATGTTAATGCCCTCCACCAATCGGACATGCAATCGATGCTTACGGAGCCACGCAATACAACGATGGTTTGTAACCACATACAACCATCCAGGGAACCGATCTGGCTCTCTTAGGGTTGCCAGATCTCTATAGACTTGCAGAAAGGTTTCCTGCGTAATATCTTCAGCAATGTGGAAATCGCCGATTTTGTGCCAGGCAAGCGTGTGCACGTGTTTACGGTATTTTTTCACGAGCATGGTGAAAGCGGTTTCGTCGCCTGCAAGCGTGCGGCGAATTAATTCGGTATCATTATCTTTCATCATGCACCTCCAAAAGTAGATTTTCAAAGTGGGATTCAAGAATTCAGCATAAAATTCAAGTTAATCAGGATTTAGGGAAAATTGAAAGGCATATCTATCTACGGAAAATCGGGACACCGACTGACACAAAACTGGTGCGGTTAAGTCCTATTAAAAATAAAATTGAACTGCTTGAAAATGTCCGATAAACACTCTTATCGGACGTTTTCGTTTCATATTTTATGTGTCACTCTTCAATTTGTGTGATCCATTACAAGTCCCCCTCAAAAACAACGTTATATCCATTAGGGGACCTTACTATAATTGTACAGACATCACCAAAATCGTAGGTGTACTTTTTTAGACCTTGCACTACCTCAAGGTTTTTCTCACCACAAATATCTAAAACTTCTTGGACACTGTTTACGGCAATCTGCCAAGTAAAGTGTTGAGATATGACTTCAACGTTGACCTCGCTTTTGCGACCAAGCCCAAACTCAATATTCTCCCCATACTGTATTGCTTTGAAGTCTTCATCATCGTAAGAGAGTTCAAATCCCAACGATAGATAAAATGCTACTTCAGCATCCAAGTCTTTTACTTTCAAAATTGGCATCAGCATCGTGTAAAGTTTGCTGCTCATACATTACCTCCGTTCGTGTTTCTATATCTTTAGACAGTAATGTAAGTTGGGTGGAGCAGTGAAGACCAAGAACCCGCCAATTTATATGGGAAATTTCGATTTTCAGGAACCCTATTCGCGTAATAAATTCAGCGAAACCCAACGAACCAACTCACATTATATATGGCGCGCGTTAAGGAGAAATGGTTGCATAATTCTGCAGAAAAAGAGAGGATTGTGGGAAGATAGGAAAAACTGACTCAACTACATTGTTAACAGACAGCACAAAGGTCTCGTACCCGATCCGCCAACTCTGATGGATCGGACAATACTGGATAGCCTGCCGCTCGCCGCATCACAATATCTTCTCCGAGCAAGTCTGTGTGCTGACGGAGGAACCACGCGGCGCAAAATGGCAACATCCCAACTTGAGCTGCGCCTCGAAGTTCATCACTATTGCCATCACCTATGAATATGCAGTCTGAAGGAGCAACGCCTAAATTCTTGCATGCGTGTTGATAGATATGAGGGTCAGGTTTGACCATTCCAACCGCATGAGAAAATATGGGCGTTTCAAAAAAGTCGGACAAAGGACTATTTGCCCAATCCAAGACTTCAGAACCGTCGGTATTACTGATAAGACCGATCCGAATGCCTGAAGTGGTAATTTCATTGAGCATATCAAGAATTTCGGGTTCTATACGACGAAGATGGGCGGTAAAAGCAGATTGGCGGCGTTCAGCGAGGGTCTTAATAGTGCTGTCAGAAGATTTTCCGCCAAGCTGCTGGACGATATAACACAGAACGGTTGCATAGTCTGGGAATTGTCCTGTATATCGTGCTGATCGAAGGCTCTGGTAGTATTCTTGCTGAAATTCCTTCACAGGTAACTCTAATGTCTGCGCAACTTCAGTGGTTGAAGGATGGCCCGTGTCGAATCCTGAAACGAGTGTTTCAAATAAATCGAAGAGGACTACCTTTACAACCATTTCTAAATTCCCGTGTTAATACTTATTGGTGTGGTTATCAGAAATTGCGGGACAGGCATCTTGATGGACACAGATAGCGTTATCAGTTACTTCGCCGCTCTGTTCAAGGACCGTGAACCCATGACGCTCCAGTTCTAAACGTAAATTTTCAGGGGTTCGGTAACGCCGCTGATGGATGTACCAAACATCATTCACACAAATCGTCCCTTCATCTACGTTTCGGTTTGGAAACCCAAGTCTTTAGACTTGGGAGGAAAAACCGCCCTCGTGTGTGAGACCATAGCGTTTTTTTGAAAAAACACTTGACATTTTTAGCAAAATGTGGTTTAATAGATGTATCACACTGGAAACCGACATATTCAGCGTCACCGCTTGGTGACGTGTCGGTTTCCTACCTACTGAATAGGGGTTAAAAGTGTGATGTGTGATAGCCGAATGAAACAAACCTTTAAGTTTCGTGTAAAGCCTACCAAAACAGAGGAACGTTGGCTTTATGCGGAGTTGCGCCACCAGAAGCAATTGCAGAACTACATGCTCCAGATGCGGCATCAGATGTGGGACTATGGTCGCAAATCTGTGTCGATGTATGACCAGATCCACCATCTGAAAGACCTCCGCGCCACCACCTCTCACTATTGGGAACATCCTCAGGATATGCAGGTATCGACAATCAAGCGCGTCAACGCGGCACATGAACATTTCCGCCGCCGATGCCGAGAAGGTTCGGAAAAGAAGGGATACCCGCGTTACAAGTCCTCTGTCCGTTCGCTGTCCTGGAGTCTGCGCATACACACAGTTAAGGATAAAGCGACAGGTACATTTAAACGTGTCCGTCAGACCCCTATCCGTGAAACAGGCAAACGGCATAACCTGCTGAAAGTGCCGAAACTCGGTGAAGTCAAGATCCGCCAACACCGTCGAATCGTCGGAGACCCGAAAGAGGTCACGTTGAAAAAGACGGCACGCGGGTGGTATGTCTTTATCGTTTGCGAAGTGCCTGACACGCTGAAATGTGTTGCAAAATCTGCGTGTGGTGTAGACGTGGGGACGCACAATTTTCTGACGACCTCTGACGGTGAAACCGAAGAGAATCCGCGCTTTTATCGTCAAGCGGAATGCAAACTCGTCAAACTTCATCGCGACTTGTCTCGCAAGACGTATCGGAGTAAACGGTGGTATAAGGCGAAGGACGCATTGGCGAAGGAGGCAGATATTGTGGCGTGTCAACGACTTGACTTTATCGCGAAAGCTGTTTACAAACTCTTTCACCACAAAGCCTTTGATGCCGTTGTTGCTGAAAAACTCAAACCGAGTAACATGGTAAAAAATAGGCATCTTGCGAAGTCTATTTCCGATGCGTCCTGGGGCATGTTCTTTGACTGGCTTCACTGGG
>JAGWBV010000001.1:15432-16674 GCA_021295715.1 Candidatus Poribacteria bacterium
ACCATCCTCACTGAAACGAGAAACCCGTTATTACAACAGGCTTGTTGGGGTTAACCTCTTAACAAGCCCAAGTCTTTAGGCTTGGGTACTTGACAGTCTTCGGGTCCGATACCGGATCTGAAAGGGTCCGGATGAAATAGGCTGTAGCATGTTTCTGTATCCCTATCCCACAGCGCGTCTTGGTCAAAGCGGGTGTAAACTTTCCCTGTTGTATTATCGACGATTTGTGTTTCAGGATCTTCTCGATCGGGTTCAAAAACACTGCAGCTCATTAAAAAATAGCCGTTCTTGGCGAGCTGAGACTTGATTCCTGAAAACATCGCATCTCGATCTATATCCGTAACGATGCCTTGTGAGCAGAAGCTATCAATAATGAGTTGGTATTGTTCGCCTCCACGTGGAAGTTGACAGACATCTAACACCTCATACCGGATGTCTAAACACTGCTCGGCAGCGATCGCTTTGGCTTTATCAATGGCATCAGGAATAACATCAATCCCATGTACTTGGTAGCCGAATTGTGCTAAAAAACATGCCACTGGACCTGTCCCGCATCCGAGTTCAAGCACTTGAGCATCTGGTTTGATGTCCAAACGTGGCAAGGTCTCTATTAAAAAAGGTTTGGAAGAGAACTCACTGAAATCATTAGGGTTCCCGTAAAGTTCACCTCTTGACGTGAGTCCTTTTGTCTTCAGTTGGGCATAATCTGCCAGGTGTTGGTGGTAAAAGTATTTTTGTTTCATGATTTTCCCACCGTCTGGAATTTGGTAGCATAGGATTCAAACAATGTTAGAATTTCAGAGAGTTTGGTTACTGTGGTCACATTAGGTGTGAATTTTTCTTGCTGTAAATTGTGTGTATTGACGCTGAAGTCAAAGGCATTGCCTTCGTTATTTCTTTGTATGAGGACTGGAACCATACCAGCCGCACGTGCAGCTTCCGTGTCATCTTCTGTGTCCCCAACATAAATGACTTCTTCGGGTTTCATTGCGGTCTGCTCAAGTGCCCTGTCAAATATCCGCGGATCCGGTTTCTTGACCCCTACTTCAGCGGAAATAACAACCGAATCAAAATAGGGTGTAAGGTTGAGTTTACTCAGAACCGAATGGACGTGTGGTGGATGGTCAAAGTTAGACACGAGGGCAAGTTTTTTAGAGCAATGAAGTGTATGCAGGACAGAATGCGCTTCAGGATCGAGCGATATATGTTTTTGCCAGGCATTGGCGACTCTATTTGCTATCA
>JAGWBV010000001.1:16828-96922 GCA_021295715.1 Candidatus Poribacteria bacterium
GAAGGGCATTTAACCAATCAGACCATGCAGCATCCATATTTCCGTATACCAAGAGGGTCCCATATAAGTCAAAAAAGATCCCGTTAATTGTCATTTTCGTTGCATCTCCCAAGATAGATTCCGTTATTGAATGGATTTTGTTGAAAATAGCGCGGATGCATACGATTAAAAAAATTAGCCTGTCCTGAGAAGTTTCTTGGCTTCTTCAGACCAATGCTGCTTAATCTCTTGAGGAACCCGAAGTCGTTCACTTGCATGTGGGAATATACGCGTATAGCCGATATCGAGCATAGGTCGGTGGGTGTCAGTTCTGTTCGGCATTCCAACGTGCCACAGTCGCATATCGCGAAGAATCAGTGAACCCATAGGCATTACCGCTTGTAGCGCGGGTAGATGCTTACTTCGTTCGCCCAGATTTTGAACATCTGAGGGTGGAAAATCCATAATCAGATGCGAGCCGGGCCAGATCTTTGTGGCTCCATTTTCTTCCGAAAAATCGACGAATGGGATGTTAACATAGATGCCTGAGACGGGTAGCACACAGAGGAGTTCAGGAAATAAGTGGTTGCCGTCGCGGTGCGGGGACTTTTCGACTTGGTTTCCGTCTATATCGGGTGGCACATCATGAATTCCACAACGAAATAGTGCCACCTTCTTACCCATAGCAGCTTCAATGACTTGGAGCGAGAACGGATTCGTGATAAATTGGTGATGGAGAAACGGCATTTCCAGAGCATGACGAACCTTACGGATCATACCACGCTGGATTGCCTCGAAATAGGCGGTTCGCGCTTCCTTGACGATTTCAAGTGGCACCGCATTTTCAAGGATCGCAGCACCTACTTCTCGCAGTAGCCGGTTCGCTAAATCAAGATGAGCGGCACACATTTTTCCGCCTGATTGTTCTGCATCCGTTAACTCGATCCGCATTGTCTTGCTCCCGAAAAAGCAATGAGAACTCCAAAAGGAGCAGTAGCGACTTGCTCTACGCCAATTGATTTCCGCGTAGCAGCGGATGGTCTTTCATCACCTCGCCATCGCGATTCCGCGTACCCGATGGCATGTAATGGAGGACCATCGCCCGACGGTCTCGGGAGGAGCGGTTCGGATCCGTTTGGTGGAGTGTCATGCAATGATGAACCATCCCGCATCCGGCACCAACTGGCACGGGGACAGCACGATCCGCATCAGCATCCACCTCTAACAACGCTGGCAATTTACCCTTCTCTGACTCAGCACGTCCGTGTGCCGCCAGTCCTTCTAAATAACTGCCGGGGATAACGTTCATACAACCGTTTTCCTCGTCGGCGTCATCGAGTGCTATCCAGATGCTCACAAGATTGGGCGGGTCGCACTGCCAATATGCATTGTCCTGATGCCAATACACCTCACCGCCGTGATAGGCGGGTTTGTAGAGAGCCTGGTCATGGAATAACTGGATATCGGCTCCGATTAAACTCTCGGCGATGTCTAACAGGGGATCGTGGTAGAGCAACTTCCGAAATTCCTCATCGAGCCGCCACATCTCCATAATCTGTAACATTTCTTCGGCGCGATCGGCATCCTCATCGCTTTCCGTGTCCCCGACGACTGCCAGGTTGCGCAAACCTTCACCGATTGTGTCGCGTTTCTGCGCAAATAGTGCGTCGTAATGTTCGCGTAACACGGTAAGATGTTCGTCATCAATGAGTCGTCTGTTGATGTTGAGATAGCCCACACGTCTGAATTGTTCGACCTCTTGGGGTGTAAGTTTCATTTTTTAAATTTTCCTTGCAGTTCGTTGAGGTCGGGCTGTGTAGAAGTCGGTTCGTTCCGTATATCCAGCCCGGCCCGTTGGTTGGGCTTACGCGTTTTCTCTACAAAGATTCAGTCTACATCACAGTCTTCAAGAATCTTTTGATATGTCTGTGATGCTACGTTATACGCCTCGCGAGCGGCATCGCGTTCCTCTTCTCGAATGCGATCAACCTTTTCGTTCCAGCAGACCTCCACAGCATCTAAACACCATTGTGCACTTCTGCGACTTGCTCGGATCGGTTCACCGTCTACAATAACGAAAACCGGGTTCGTATGAGACGACGGGAAGATTCGTAACGCAACCCAACTGGATCGGTCAATGGATGCTTCAAATTGAACGGGGACGATTTCACCGTTAGCGGTAATTTCTCGCGTCTCAACCGACTTGCCATTGACGATGAGTTCAACGGGCACTTTCCGTTCTTCCGCAATCCGCGCACGTTCAATGTCCCAATACGGTTGCTGATCTAAGGGGCGATTCTGGAGATCGGGATTGGGTTCCTCATTAAGTCGTGCCGCGACACGAGCGTTAATGTGCACTGTGCTGGGTGCTTCCAGATCCAACTGACTAATCTCTCCAGCTGTCGTCTTTTCTCCAACGGGTACGCCCCCCACAGTGAAGTCTAACAGATGACTTTTACCGTCTCCGACGTAGGAACGCCCATCTCGCAATCCTGCAGCCCATGCATCGAAGTCGAGGGAGCCAGCAGGCATTTTCACATAGATACGACCTAATCCGACGCGTTCACCGTAAATGCAAGGGAAATCCGTCTCGCCACTGATTCGCGTGCGAAAACCACAGTTCAGGGTGTGATACCAGATATTCAGTTCCCAAACAGCGGGTGTGTCCACTGTGGATATGAAATCAACAGCGTCGTGAACGACATCCACGATATATTCATTCGCACCGATACCGTCAAAAGGGGGCATATTGTAATTCGGAAGTTCGTCTCCATCCACTTTCAAACCCCAGCCGCTGTGACTGAAACCCGTTACCGCGCCCTGCTCTTTTGCCCATTGGAGGACAGGGAGATCCCAACTCGGCCATTCCTCAATGCGCTCAGTGCCGCTGTAGTCATCCTCAGTCAAAGCAAGCAATGGAGGGAAAACCCGAAACCTCTACATCGTATCGCATCACGTAATCATCGGTCGAGAGTTCGTGAACCTTACCGTCGAAAAACTCCTTCTGAAAATACCAACAGGGTCCCCACGAAAGGACACAGCCGACATTGAGATCCTCTCCGAGAATGTGTCGCATCATATCTTCTGGTGTAACACCCTCGGTGGGACTTTCATAGTGTGCACAACCCGCGGCATGGACGTGATGATCACCGGAACGCCAACCTTCTGCCGCGATGTGGATCCATCTTTCCAGACGAAATGTCTCTTGATGCGCTTCGGTATTTGGGACGGTGACGGTTTGGGTTTTTACTCGATATTCCGGTCCCCGTGTGTACTCGACAGTATATGTGCCGGGGGGTAGCAGCACCGATTCGCCGTTGTGTCGATAGATTTGGTTATGAAAAAAGAAATCGGGTGCCAATCGCCGCCCGCGTGATGGATACACCCGGTTCAACGCGTCACGAATAATAAACGAGGCAGTTGTCGGTTTTCCGTCAAAATCTAATACCTCAAGCGTTACGTCTACCGCTGGCACTCACTACGAAAGCCGATGTCCTGTGTTCCCTGACCGACATTGAAACCGAGCGTCGCTTCCCGTTTCCCCGCGTCGCGGCTGTAGAGTTGAACGATACGATACTCCAGTTCCAATCCCGAAAGACTTGCCTTCAACGGTGGTTTGGCATAAACTTCAATATCCAAGAAACGATGCGGAATATCGCTTTTTGGCACGGTCATCTCTGGGTCAGGGCTTCCACTGGAACGCTTATACAGGGGTGCGGCGTTCGTACTCTCAGCAACTAAAGGGGCTGTTACGCCAGCCTCGTTGTGAACCTTTACCAAGAAGGTGCGCCAACCTTGTTGCATCAGTTCCTTATTTACTCGACCTTCCTTAACCTTCACGCGGCTCTCAGGGTTGATATTGACACCGGTCAAACAGTATGCGTCAAGAATTTTTTGGATGTCAACAATTGCCTGTGTGTGGTTATCGGAAACCAAGGCGTTCTCAATTGCTGAAAGATCGTCTTCAGAGAGGGGTGAGCCGAGATAGTCCAACGCCTCAATAAGTCGTTGGGTCGCTGATGCGAACGGTTGAAACTCCACTTCAGTTACGAGGTTCAGTTCATCCGCGAAACCTGCTGAAGTGAAAGTGAGAAGCAACATCCAACTGATAAGTGTCAAGTAAAACGGACTGCAGGTTCCTTTGTTTAGAAGAGTATTATATCGATTTGTCATCCATCGCATGGGGCGTTCCTCCTAATCGCTGGTTGGTTTCTATCACTAATGCTGTATCCTATCATAATGTAGGGTGGATGTCAAATTCACAGTTGTCTGAATCGACACTCTAAAGCGACTTATACCAAATCAATTGGACTTTATGTCACATGATAATCTACACCATACTGCACTAAGCCTAATCGTCGTGCGACACCTTGAGAAGCCACATTGTCCCACGAAGTACTATAAAGAGGCATGCGGTTCAAGGCACGGACAGCGAGTGCCCAAGCCGCGACAACTGACGTTGCACACCCACGCCGACGATAACCCGCCAACGTATCAACACCTGCTTCATGCGCATGTGATGATATGCGGACACTCCGGCAAATTGAGACTGCTTGTGAATCCTCTATGATCCCTAAATAGGGCTGTGAACTATTGAGTTCCGATACCATTTCGGTGAAATCTCCGTTTAGGAGTTCTGCATTCTCACGTGATAGTCGGACTGTTCTTGTTGGGGGCGCAATATGTTCAGGAAAGCGATAAGCAGGCCCGATCCAGACCCGTTCAATCGGTGCGTGACTTCGAAGAATATCCTCGAATTGCCTATGACGCCTTGGAATTTTCTGGGAACTCATAGAAATTGCTTCAGTAGCGGCGACAACCTTCAGTTGTGCAACTACAGGGTCGGGAAGGTCGTGCCGGAACCTACAGATTGAACTTTCGTTGGTGTATCCGAAGAAGAAACGAGGTGCTGGTTTTCCATCCCCAGAAGGTTCATTGATACGTTGAAGGTGTCCATTCTCATCCTGTGTGAATAGTGCCTCAACCTGTATTTTCATCAGTTCTGCGTCAGATACATGTTCTTCCATAGTCCAAGTCATTCTCCAGTATAAGGCTTCCCTTAAACTGTTTTCCTATCCCCGCTAACATTTACTGAAGTCCACTAAGGCATTTACGTACGCGGTAGTGGATCTGCGTAAGCGTTCAATCCGTTCCTTGGGAATAGGTCCGCTATCCTCTTCAATGCACAGATCGGATATAACGCGGATACCGACATACTTGACGTTATTAATCGCACAGACATCCACAATCGCCGATGATTCCCAATTCACCGCAACAGCTCCACTCTCTACAGCAATTTTATCCCTAACTTCACGATTATATACATCCATATCTCCGCAAATTACAGGGGCTTTTGTAAGCGTAACATTAGGATGTGTTGATAGGGTATTTGCGAACTTGTGTATTGAGGATGAAGAGGCATCAAAGAGACGATCTCGCCAACTCTCTTGCTCGCGCTGGATTTCTGATCGATTTGGCGCGTCGTGTTCAGAGACACCCGTAATCACGACAATGTCTCCGATGTCCAAGGTATCGACCAATCCACCCGCAAATCCGAACTCAAAGAAGGTGTCTACCTGATATGTGTCTATTATCATTTGGCACATCGATGCCGCACGCACTTTTCGTCTCCATCAAGCCATTCAGACTGCAATCTGCTATTCCAGTCAACCGAATCACCAACCTCCTGACCCAAAACATCCAGAAGTATACGGGTTTCGTCGGCGTAAGCCGTCATGATACATAGTTTTACACTCACAAATTTCACTCCGTAATTATAATTGGCGAGGTTAGGAAACCTCGCCAGCACGGAAGGGAGTCCAAACCTCTTGCGTTCATACTAATCGCTTGATTTTCGAAATTCACAGTAACTCTCATACCGAGACTGTGAAATGTCACCTTTTCTCAAGGCTACATCCACACGACAACCTTCCTGATCAATATGCGTGCAATGATTTTTCATACAACGCTCTCGGAGTGAGCGCATCTCTGGAAAATAGCGGGCCATCAAGCGAGGTTCAATGTCCCAAAACTGCAGCTCACGAAGTCCTGGCGTATCGGCGATAAAGCCGCCGAAATCCAAATTGTAAAGTTGGGTTGCGACGGTCGTGTGTCTTCCACCACGTCTCGGATTCACTGCGTTCGTTTTCAGTTTCAAATTGGGCTGAATGGCATTCAGAAGTGAAGATTTTCCGACCCCTGATAACCCAGTGAGTGCCGAAATCTTCCCTCTCATCCACGCTTTCAAATCCTTGATTCCCTCGCCAGTCGTTGCACTCGTGAGGGTTGTCCGATAACCGATTTTCTGATAAATCGCGGCTATCGAATCCACTTCTGATCGGTTTTCGAGCATATCAATTTTATTGAAACAGATAAGAGGTTCAATGCCTGATGCCTCGGCGATAACGAGGAACCTGTCCAGCATTCGCTGCCAGATCGGCGGTTCTTTTACAGAAGATACGATGATGAGTCCATCGAGATTCGGAATGAGAATAACTCTTTTGGATTGTGTCCCTCTTCGTTTGTATTGGCTCTTCCGCCGCATAACGGCTGCGATCGTACCATGTGATTCATCAATCACCTGAATTTTAACGCGGTCCCCAACAAATATCTGCTGATTTGTGCTAAAGGCATCTCGTTTTCCCCGCAGCGAACATTGATATCGATTCGCATCACATTGCACAACGTAAACACCGTTGCTCGCATGCATCACGATACCCTCGGGAAGTCCGATCAATTTTTCGTTATCGAAAAGATAGCCCGTCCGTTTGAGGAGTTCCTCGTCGGGGATGATGCGTGCGCCTTTGATCGCACTGAGACGCCTAACCCGGTCTTTGACAAGCATCTTCTCCGATTTGAGTAGCAATGCCACAACGACGGGTTTGTCTTCGTCAGTGTCAAGGGCATTCTCGGCATCCCGAATCGCTGGATTCATACCAAGATACACCCGGCTATAGGTGACACGCTCCCGCCAGTCAAAAGCCGAGTAATCGCCTGCGATAATCTTTTCCGCTTCACTTAAAGTTGTGCCTGCGTAAACAGACATTGCCATAACTGTTAATTACCTTTGTTTTCTCTATCCCAAATCATCGAGAAATTTCGCGAATGATTCAAACGGACGTTGGTTAAGACTATGATAAGACGTGATAATCTGTCACCTACATTCAATTTTGGATGCACTTTAGAAGGCATCACGTGAATGATGTGCTGATTTTTCTTGACGTGTTTCACGAAATTGGTTATTCTTTTTATCAGTGAAGAATTTCATTTGATTCAGGACAAGGAGAATACCCATGGAAACGTATCGTGCCGCTGTTATTGGTTGTAGCCGGATGGGCGCTTTTATTGACAACGAAGTCCCCGATTACGAAGCGATTAAGTTACCTTATTCCCATGCCGCAGGCTATTTTGCCGAAGAAAGAACCGACCTTGTCGCATGTGCGGATCTGCGTCCAGAAGTCATGGAACATTTTGGAAACCGATATAATGTCCCGAAAGCGAATCAGTACACCGATTATCGGGACATGCTTGAAAAAGAACAACCTGATATTGTCAGTGTTGCCACACAGCCAGAGCATCGCGCAGAAATTGTTATTTACGCAGCAGAGCACGGTGTGAAAGCCATCTATGCGGAAAAGGCGATGGCGGCTTCTATGGATGAAGCAGCCGCAATGGTAGCTGCCGTAGAAGAAAACAATGTCGCCTTTAACCTCGGCACAAATCGTCGGTGGCATACAGGTTTCGACAAGATGAAAGAGATCATTGACAGTGGTGAAATTGGTAACCTACGCACCTTGATTATCTATTCAAACGGTACACTTTTCAACTCAGCCAGCCATCACTTCGACCTGATTTTACGTTTGAATAGCGATGCGCCTGCAAGTTGGATCACTGGTTATCTTCCGCAAGGCGATTCGGTTTTTGATGGGAATGAACTGCGAGCTGATCCGTCTGGCGGTGGAACAATCCAATTTGAAAATGGTGTGACGGCACATGCCTTGCTAACGCCACGGAGTAGTGAATGGGAAGCGATTTGTGATGGCGGAACCGTTACCTGCTGGAACAACGGTTGGCAGTGGCATCTCCGTAAGCAGCAAGATATCCCCGGATGGAGGGCATGTCAGGTTCCTGAAACCTTTCCTGAATTTGAACATACCAGTAGCACCGCAAACTTGGTTAAAGACCTTGTTCACGCCTTAGATACAGGGCAACCGACTCGAGGCGGCGTCCGGTGCGCGTATGCCAGCACTGAACTGATTTTTGGCATCATTGAATCGCATCTACACAACGGCACACGTATTGAACTTCCGTTGACAGACTCAAAAATCCGTTTACAGAGAAACCCAACTGCCAGACAACCCAGGACCGAGTAACCATAGCAAGTTGGGTATCAATCAAGAATTTCAAGGGACGCGCCTCGAATGTCGTCCAATTCTTGCGCGCTGAAGACACCAGCACGGTAGAGATTCCGATACTCTTCAGAGACACTCTGACCGAATATCATCAGATCGTCTGTGTTAATTGTCACAGGTACGCCGTTGTCATATAAGACGCGAATCGGATGGGAGGCGAGGTCGGACACACCCCCCAACATCACGTTGCTCGTTGGGCACACGTTCAATTGTATCTGATGCTCCACAAGCCACCGCATGACTTCAACCGATTCCGCAGCACCAATGCCGTGTTGAACCTCGTCTAAATCCAAGACTTCAGCCGTCCGCCTGACTTCTTCCGCACCCCCGAACTCGCCAACGTGCGCTTTCAGTTTCATCTCGGTTTCGCGTGCCTTTGCAAACAATGGCTTCATAACTTCAGGTGGACACACCTCTGGACGGCTATAGAGATCAATTGATTGAAATATCCCGGATTCTACCGCCTCGTATGCGAAGCGCGTTAGTTTCGGATCGTCAGCATTTCCACGGGAAAAGCCGAGTTCTGGACGTAACTCTGCTTGTTCCCGGTATCGCTCAACCAATGTTTCAATAAACGCACAAAGCCCATTCACCCCGTCGGGATAGAACTCCGCCAGACGGATGTCGAAGCTCATCTCAAGCATAACAACGCCATCTTGGACGGCATCGTTCATCGCTGACACCCCAACGAACTCAAAGCCTTCACGGTGTTTTATGGGAGATGCTAAGACCGCGTCGGCGTATGCCATCATCTCTTCAAGTCCATTCATCGTGGAAGGCGGTTTTGTTAGAGAATGCCCTATCCAACGTTCAACATTCTCTAATCGTGTGCTGAAGAACGCATGACAGTGAACGTCAGTTTTGGGGGTTGCCCTTATAGCAGTCAAATTATCTATGGAGAGTGCTTCAGCGAAATCCATATTCATAATACAAATTTAGGAGTCCAATGCGTCAGAGATAACATAGTCCAAACTATAGTATATATTGTCTATATGTGAATAAACTTATCACAATTCGGAACACCAAATCACATTATGAAAACTACGCTTTGTGTGTCCTAAAATTTGAATAATCTCAAAATTAGAAATAGCCTCGCGTAATTACATCATTCTCAGGCTTTTCCTCAATAACACCACGAACATGCCCCACAAATCTTAGAAATACCTCTGTCGAAAAAGGATTGGTTTCTAAGTATTGAGCGAATCTTTCCCTATTCTTCTGTCTCCCTATGGCTGTACTGAATTCCCGACGCACATCAGAAGAAAGTCGTTTTGCCTTACGTAGTACAAGAATCTCATCTATAGCCGTAGTGTGAGTACTTATAGGTGACATATCAAGCCATTCACACAACAAATAGTACTTCGCCCCTGGAACAACAAGTTTAACGTCTAAAGCAGTCGCAGCAGCCTCCTGAAACATTGTTTTATCTAGGTTTGTCTTGCACTCTGCCGCGATATAGGCAATATTAGTTTCTCTTGTTATACTACCTTGAAAGTCTTTATGGTGTGACGATCGAATAAACAATCTTCTGCTTATGGCGAAATCATGATCTTTGGTCCTAACTTGCATACCACCACCGATTCTATCTGTCGCGATACCCGATTCAAATCTAATTCCCGAGAAGCAGGTCATTGGACCGAAGCCCAAGTCATAGTCTTGAAGTAGATCAGACAAAGCCGAAGTTAATAATATAGGAAGGAACTCTTCAATAATGGTATTATCAAGTTTAAGTTGACCCTTCTGGCGGTAAAGGAAATTATTTTTGCTGTCAAATATGACATTTAGTTCAATGTACCGTTTGTATTCATTTAGTATATCAACCATATCAGTTACAATTTCTTGAGGTTCACCTGTAACTAATTTTAGTTTCTCTAACCATTCTTTATAAAATGTCAGTGCGTCTAAGATATAGGGGCGATCTGACTTAGGAAGTTTTTCATTTTCAAGTAACGCGTTTAATTTATCACCATGCGGTGTAGGGAGGACATACATACTTAAACCTCTTTCACATCTTTAGCATTAAACAAAGGTGATTCATGAACACTGCTAATGTTCTTTAGAGCTAATCTGATGTCCTCTTTCGATTTTTCAGGTGCTGCTGAATACGACACTTCCAATGTTTCTTGAGCTACCTTTCGAGCAGTCTCCAAATATACTTCAAGCGGCGGATGTTCAAGCGGCGGGGAAAAGTGGAGAATATCTTCAAAGATATTTTGCCCGAAACTATTATGAAATACCCTCTGTTGCTTGAGAGTTAAATTAAACCCCAAAGATCTATGACAAACTTCGGCTACAATTTCACCGTTAAAGAAACGTGTTCCTTTTACTGTTGATTCTCTACCTACTACAAAAATCAGTCTCGCACCGGCACGACATACTCTTGCTAATTCACTAAGGGCTTGAGCCATATCAAGGCAAAACTGAACAACAGTCAGAAATCTGTTGCCTCTATGCTTCCTATTGGCTCCAAATTCTGACCTTGATACTTTTAACAAGTTCCAATTCAGGGCTTCCATTGATGCTCGATACTGCTGATGATAATTAAAAACATTAATATATGGAGGGGAGGTAATAACAAGATCCACTGACGAATCGGATAAGGGTACTTCACGGGCATCTGAAAGAAAGACCTTAATCGGCTGGCATGAAAACGGCAGTTCAACTACAAGTTTCCTGAGATTCGTCCAAATCTTAAAAACCTTTTCCACCGATATATCAGCCTGATAAAAATCCAGTAAAGTAATTAATGTTTCCAACAGTCCACGCTGAAAGCGGTCATCTACTTTTGATAGTAAACCAACAAGTTTCAGTTTAACTGCCTCAAAGTTTGTTTCATCTTGGTCTCCATCAATATTCTGAAAAAGTGGTAAACTGGGTAAAAATTCAGCATGAAGGAGGCTTGAAACTGCCTGTAAATGTGAACGGCGTGAATCAACAGGAAGGTTGATAAGATGGTAAGTCTGTGCCAGCATAGCGGCAGCCGGATTAATTTCGGTGCCACTCGCTTTAAGTCCAGCGATACCAGATTCAAAAAGAACAGTTCCACTGCCAAGAAAGGGATCAAGTACAGTCGTATCCCGATTGGAATAATTATCTAAGAATACTTGAACCAATTGAGGTGAAAATTGCCCTTTCCAACGTAAAGGATTACTACGGTACTTATTAGCGATATCGAGATCCGCTTGAAGTATTTCTTTCG
Source organism: Candidatus Poribacteria bacterium (assembly GCA_021295715.1). Lineage (NCBI taxonomy): Bacteria > Candidatus Poribacteria > Candidatus Poribacteria bacterium. The sequence continues at coordinate 28,418 of JAGWBV010000001.1, forward strand.
TGTTAAAAGGCGTATCTGCATAAATTCCATTTAAAATCGGCATTACAATACCTAAAAATAAATGTGGATGTGCTAAAGCACAACCTTCTTCGCATTGGATTTTAGCGTTTGCCGGGGTTTTTGCTTGGGTGTTTTTTCAAAAGGTGTATCGCACTTAAAATTGCCCAAAGTTTAGTAATATTAAGGATACCGTATTTATTTTTTATTGTCAAATTTTTACACAAAGCAGTGCTAAAATTAAAATCTCATACTATCCGCCGCGATGGCTTCTTAGGATTTTTCCGATGCGTCCAGATTAATACAGAATATAACGCCTTGTGCTAATTGACCATGTGTTTTGTTAAATTTCACAGTTGTTGGGTTTTGGTTGTAAATTGGACCTTGATTTCATCTCTGCTTTGTTCTCATATAGAGACTTTGATTTAAAAATGGGGGCAATATGAACCGAAACTGTCAAATTACAAGTGACAAAGGGTTAACACTGTGAAATCTAAATCTACATAGAGTTAATTAGCACAAGCCGTGAATATAGGAAGTTCACGGTTGGGAATACTGGCAGATTTTCTTGTGCCGACGATCGAACCTCCTGCTGAGTGATAGAATCGTTCGGCGTTCGGGTCTCCTTAACTTTCGACCGAAGCCTTTGCCAATAAAATTAGGCTCAACGAATAGGTAACTCAGTTCTACTTCAGAAGCAGAAATGTGTTCTAACGAATAAAACCCTATGATGTCTCTTGAGTCTTCAATCACAAAAGTAGGGTTGTTCTCAATGTAGTGTTCGTCAACCGTGAGTTCCTCAAGACATGTTTGCATAAATCGGTCAGAGTAACCCCAAGATGACTTGGAACGGAATGCGAGTCCACTCAAATGTTCAACTTCACTCGGTAGTGCCTGTCGAATTTGCCATTTCTGTGTATTGGACACGGTTTATGTTTCCTTTACGTAAGTGAGAGATGCGCACCGAATATCTTCTAATTCCTGAGCACTGAAGACTCCTGCCTGATAGAGATTCCGATACTCTTCAGAGACGCTCTGACCGAATATCATCAGATCGTCCGTGTTAATCGTCACCGGCACGCCGTTGTCATATAAGACGCGAATCGGGTGGGAGGCAAGATCGGATACACCACCCAACATCACGTTACTCGTTGGACACACGTTCAATTGTATCTGGTTCTCCGAAAGCCACCGCATCACTTCGATCGATTCTGCGGCACCGATACCGTGTTGAACCTCATCCAAATCAAGGATTTCAACGGTTCGTTGGACTTCTTCCGCACCCCCAAACTCACCAACGTGTGCTTTGAGCTTCATTCCCGCTTCGCCTGCCTTTCTGTATAAAGGCTTTACGGTTTCAGGAGCACACGCCTCTTGATGACTATACAGATCGATTGATTGGAACAACCCCAATTCTATTGCTTGATGCGCCAATTTCATCCATTTTGGATCGCCAGCACACTCCCGCGCAAAACCGAGTTCTGGACGCAAATCAATCTGCTCCCGATACCGCTCAACCAACATTTTAATAAATGCGCGAAGTTCGGTCAACCCCTCCGGATAAAACTTAAGCAACCGGATATCGAAACTCATCTCAAGTAGAACAACGCCATCTTGGACGGCATCATCTATCGCCGATGCCGCGATGAACTCAAAACCTTGGCGGTGGTCTAAGTGAGGTGCTAATGCCTCGTCTATGTACGCATGCATCCCCTCAAGTCCTTTCATTTTGAGAGGAGGTTTGATTAGAGGCTGTCCCAGCCAGTGTTCCACATTCTCTCGACGTGTACTTAAGAAAGCGTGGGAGTGAACATCAGTTTTGGCGGCTGCCCTTATAGCGTCCAAATTATCTGTGGAGAGTGCTTCAACGAAATCAATAGACATTATAAATCTACGTACGCCAACCACGGCACACGGTGTGTGCCTGCTACCTTAAAGATGAGCGATGTCTCCCCTCTCTGCATATTCGATGATACGTAAGTATTCACCATACACACGACCTCTTGATACCTCGTGTTGATGCCAATCTTCTTTAGACACTTTAACCCCGTCGTATTCAGCGACATAGGTAATAGGTGAAAGCGTTTGAAAAGGGAAGAATTTTCGCAAGGTCCGTAAGCATCGACCACTGTGGTGCGCCTTGCATAGAAACGCGATACTCTCAGGAGAAATGTTATGCTGTTCCAATACATCAAGACTGAAGGTGACATCTTCAAGTGTGTTTGTTGATCTGGCTTGAACGAGGATTATGGCTGATGAAATACCGCGCGCGATAAGTTCTTCACGCATTATGGACGCTAAAGGTCTACCTGTTTCATGGTAGAGCCTGCCACTCAGACCAGTGACCAGTATCTTTGGAAAGCGACCTTGCAGATAATCACGCGCCACAGCGTCTAAAATTTCACTATCAATAGAAGAAGTTCCATAGATGAAAAGGAGTTCGACTGCTTCGGGCTCAGAAGCCGCGAATACAGTTTGTGTAATGCGCTTAATCTCTTCCGGTGACAAATCATTCACCGCAACTTCTCTTGGAATGGGTCGATTCTTGAAATCATTCATCTACTAACTCAATTTTTCAGTTGCTGGTTCGATGCAGGTAATTTTTCCATCTGAAAGTGTGTAGCACTCTCACCGACGATTAAAAATCCCAGCCTCTGATAGAAGGCGATACCGCCGGTGTTGACCTGTAGCACCTGAAGTGCTACACACTGTCCCTCAAGACTGGCATCGTCAAGAATAAACGTCATACAGGCGGAACCGATGCCTTTTCCTTGGTACTCAGGAAGAATAAAGAGTTGATTGACTTTGAGTGTATCAGAGGTATTAGACGTTGCCAAGAAACCGACGTCTATTGCGCGAAATTGAATAATCTGAATATCCTGTGCAGCGAACCGTCTATTATGTAGTTCCTTTTGGTAGTTATCATCCCAACCCCATATCTGTTCTACATACTCACGGAACGCCGCCTTCTTCACGGTAAAAACGAATTCGCTATCGCTTGCGCATGCCTTGCGAAAACTTAACGCCTCCATGGCAAACCTCCACTTTCGGGCAGTATAGGATTTATACCCCTTTCTTTGCGACAATGGCAAAACTCACATTGTAAGCCATCTCGTGCGTCCAACTTCCGGGTGTGGCATCAATATCTGGCAGGGTCCATGAACGTTCCTCAACCCGCTCAATCAAGAAACCATTGTCCACGAGTCCATTGAATATATCACTCAAGTAGTGCCGGAAATCGAATGCGCCGTCTGGATACCTGTAAATACGTTCAGAATACGGTTCGGTGACGCGATAGAATTCACCATCCCACTCCAAGGAATGGTTGGCGGGATTGCCAAAATCTACGCGATACTGACCCCCGGGACGGATAATCCTTGATACACCTCTATAGATTTCATGAACGGACGGCACCCAACTCATGGAGGGCCCTTGGTAGATAAGATCATACGAAGCATCTTCAATTGCGGACAGATTACGGATATTGGCGCAAATTGTCTCAACCGGATAGCCGTAATGCCTCGCGGCAGTAATATCCCCGTCGAGCTGACCCTGTGTAAAATCGATCACAGTCACACGGGCATCCAGCAGACCGAACACCGCCGACTGCTGTCCTCCACCTGCAGCGAGACACAACACGTTCTTGTGGGCAACATCCTTGAGCAGATACGCAGGATAGATTTGGTAGAGATGATACGGGACCAAATCAAGCCCATCTTCAGCGTATTCCAGAATATCGTCTCTATCAAGGTCGAGCCACGGCACAGTAAAGCCGTTCTTTCTCAAGACTGCGGCTTCCCAACGCGCTCGATTGGCAATCGTAATTTCATCATTCATTTAGATTCACCCATCGGTAAATATGGCGTTGCTCCATTCACAAACAAATCGGCTCTTTCACGAGGAAGATGCGTTTTGATATAGTCATCTTCTTTCGGCATCCAATCTTGTTCCCAAATAGGGCGTGCCTTTTCACCGTCTCGCGCGATGCCACGGGCAAGACGGATGGCTCTCGGACATTCCACCCATATTTTCAAATCGTAGAGATGTGTTAACTCACGCCGCATCGTATAAACACCCTCAACAAGCACCACATCGGAAGCAGATATCGTCCGCCATTCCGCGAGAACGTCTGTCTCCCAATCGTACCGTTGGTAATGTGTTGAACGCCCCGCTTTAATAGGAGTGAGCACCTGATCGCGGAGACGCTCCCAATCGAAGTCGCTACCAATTACCCCCGCTTGTTGATTTTCACGTTGATTAGAAGGGAGGTAGAAATCATCGTGCTTAACGATGGATACGACCCAACCCAAAGTACTGAGTTTTACTTCCAACAGTCGCGCCAAAGTGCTTTTTCCAGCACCGCCAAGGCCATCGATAGCCACAAGCAGACAAACTTTTTGATGTTGGAGCATCTTCAAACAATTTACAGTGTTTGTGAGCGACTTGAAATCCACGTTGCGGCATTCCTACACCCGACAATTCGACTCAATCCACAGGGACGACTTAAACCATCACACTCTCTATCCATGCTTCATCAATTTCGAGACCGAAACCCGGGGCATCCGATGGAGCGACGTAGCCGTCTTTGATGACGGAAGTGCCGGGTAGCTTAACCATTTCCTCCAGAGGAACACCCGGAGCAGAGATGCCTTCGGAGCGTTCACCCCACGTGATAGCAGGCATCGCAAATGCCAGATGCTGACCGTAGGGGTAGTTCATGCCACCGTGCGTAATCACGTTAATCCCATTCGCCTCTGCAATGTGACAAATTTTTGCCGCCGATGTAATACCACCACACCACAAAACGTCTGGCTGGAAGATGTCAACCAATCGTCGTCCTGCTGCCTCCGCGAAGACAGTTGGTAGATACCAGTGTTCTCCTGTCGCGAGCGTTTGCCAAGGGAGGCGTTGACGCACCGTCTCGTAGCCGACAAAATCATCGGGAGAGATGTAGTCCTCCATCCACTTCAACCCGTAAGGCTTCATCGTTTCACAGACGCGCACGGTATGCTCTATGTCAAAACCGGTCCAAGCATCCAGCATCAAGTCGACGTTATCACCAATCGCTTCCCGTGTCGTCGCTACCAATTCTTCGAGTTTCGCTAAACCTTCTTTTCCTTGCTCTGGACCCCACGGTGTGAAGAGTTTTGTGGCTTTGAATCCGAGTTCCATATACCATTCCTGATCGAAGCCAGAGGCGTAGCAGAAAATCTTTTCTTTTTGCGGTCCGCCCAGGAGTTCGTAAACCGGTCGTCCCAAAATTTTGCCTTTGAGGTCCCACAGCGCACAATCCACCGCACTGATGGCGTAACTCGTCAAGCCGGTCGCGCCAAAAGCGGCTGACAATCGCACCATCATATCCCACACCTTCTCAGTTGCCATGCAATTCTCGCCGACCAGATATGGGGCAAAGTGATCTGAAATGATTCGGGTCACGGGACCGCCGTAAAGCGAGATGCCGAAACCCCATGTTCCGTCTTCTGCCGTTATAATGCATGCCGGACGCTTCCATTCCGAATAGGAAACGTGTCCCTCTTTCCTGTTAAATGATGGATAACGCGTAATGGGTCGGTTCAATTGATAGGTTCCGGATCGGCTCGGTGTGCGCGGCGTTGTTGTCGGTTTCGGGTTTAGCTCGATTTCTACGACGCGGATTTCTTTAATTTTCATAGAATCCCCTTTCTATACTGGATGAAGTTGCAGATACAGCAACTCTACTGATTATGGTGGCTTGACGAACCCAAACGGCCATAACCCTGAAATGTTCAAGTTTAATATACACCATCTTCAGAGAAACGGCAACGGAGAAATTCGTGAGAGACGGATTTCGCCAAATAGGTTAGGAAAGGTCAAATCTGGGATGTGATACAAATCAGGCATATTTAGGCTATCCGACCGAATTCCTGACCCGTTGGTAGGCGCGCCCAATTTTAAAAACAAGAAGTCCAAACTCAATCTTCTCTGTAATCGCAGCATCATCTGTCTGATAGTGGTTCAGAACCATATCAATAACCTTTTTGGCAACAATACCATCAGGCGGTAAATCTGAGTACATCTCTATAGCGAATTCAGATAGATCTATCGCTGGATCGTGCAGCAAGGCATCAGCGAAATCAATAATGGCAAGTTGTTCAAGATCTTCCTGTACAAAAAACAGGTGGTTTATTTGGAGATCTGTGTGAACGACAGCCCATCTCTGGTCTAAGGAGTCCTGCAGATTTTCCAGTTTTTCATTCCATCGGCTTGTATAGATTTCCGTGGTATTTTCTGCAATAACCGCGAGTTGTTGCCTTGTGTCACGAATTGCCACTGCGAAAGGATCGGCAGCGCGTGGGATGTGGTGTAATACCTCGTCCGGGAATTTGTGCCTGTGCAGAAAGGTGAGGGAAGTCCCAAGAGATTTGCCAAAGGATTCTAATTCTCCAGCGGTAAATGTCTCAAGTGCTTCTATGGGTAGTGAAGAGCCGTTGATTCTTGAAAATATCGCATAGAATCCTTGATCGTGTACCATGATCGGTTTAGCGACAGTGAAAGGCATTGATAATGAGTGCAGGTATTCTGTGAGTTTAACTTCTTTTAGAAGCCTGGTTCGGTAGGCGTTGCGCGCAATCTTGAGGATAGCATTGTCGCGGTAGTAGAAGGTAAAATTATCACCACCGCGGTGGCGTTTGGATATAGGTTTTATATCTTCAATAAGTATATCTGTAGCGAATCTTTTAAGAAAATCACACACATTTTCTGCTGTAATCTCAGTTGTTGGATTCATTAGAGCACCTCTACATCGAATAAGCGAGAACGATAGTTGAGCTCGCGTTTGAATGAAGGCAAACCTTACGAAGTTTGGCCATTTCCGTCCATCAATTAGAGTTCAGCAGACTTGATGTTCCCCAAAATTCGCTCTAACACCCCTCGCACTTCCTGATGTTTTTCGTCCGTATGTGAAATAGCAGGCGTTCGGAGTCGGTGGTTCGGATAGAGACCGTGAAGATGGAGTGCCGATTTGATGCTCGGTAGCCACTCCAACTTCGTTGCAGTCTTGAGCCAAGGTTCCTCAGAGCGAAACACAATCTCCCGGGCATCATCGTCCCGTCTTGTGGTTAAGGCATTATAGAATTCCAAGGCAATGTCTGGTCGGAAGGGAGCGATGGTGCAGAGATACGCCGTAGAACCGATCGGGTAGCCAAACATGAAATTGCGCATCTGCCCACCACTAATCACCGCAAAATTCTCGTCAACGGTTGCACGAATGATGTCATAGTAAGCGTAGAACGGATGACCGTCGTTCTTGATGCCGACCACTTCCTGACGTTTGGCTAACTCGGCAACGATGTCCACAGGATAAGGATCTTGCCATGCTCCCCAAACCAACAAAGGCATCGGCGCGGCATCCTGAATGCTATCGAAATAGCCAACGATAACCTCGCGCTTCACACCTAATCCGGGGTGAAGCTGGACCTTGACAGCGTCTACGCCTGCAGCATCGCAGTGTTTCAAAAACCCTCGGCACTGTCCGGGGTGCCACCAACCCGTTGAAGCAATGAACAGCGAGCGACCTGATATTTCCTCTGCCAGTTCCGCAGTCAACCGCCAGATTTCTTGGTCTGTCAGACTACAGAATTCGCTACTACCATACGTGAGAAGTATGACTGGGACATCCTGCTCACACAACCAGTTGACGTATTTCCGCATTGCGCCAATATCCAGCGAATCATCGTCGCCAAAACAGGTATTCACCGGCACAACGGGACCTTTCAACTGTTCCACCACACGAATCGCTCGCTTCATAAGGGCTTCTCCACTCAAATTGGTAAGGGACAGATTTTCTCAAAAAATTCAGGAATTGTCAACAAACCCGCAGTCCATAGAAACACTCTATCTCGTTCTGTGAGTTCGTTTAGACAAACCCACGCCACGTCCACAAGAACCTGATTCTCTTTTAGTTCGGGATCGCTCCCTAAGGACACTGCCTGCGTGCCTATTTCTACCAAATAAGTGTAGTATTGATCATTAGGTGCAAAAGTAACAACAGATGTTGGGCGGATTATAGTGCCTTCGACACGGCACTCTTCCCGAAGTTCTCTCAGCGCGGCTTGTTCAGGCGTTTCACCTGCTTCGATACGTCCACCGGGAAGGCACCACCATTCTTCTCCTTCGTGACGGTGCTTGACCATTAGAATTCTTTTCTGCCTGTGAACGAGACACTGTACACGCGACATTCACAACTCCTTGATTAAGTATTCTGCCAAAAAACGCATGGAAATTCTCCTTAAAATTTCAAAATCTTGCTATACATGACTGCGTCGTTATCTCGGTAGAAATCCTTCAAGAGAGCTTCTAATCGAAATCCTCGTGATTCGTAGAAACCTCGACCTTCCTCATTGTCTTCCTCACAAAACAGATATACCTTCCACAAGGGATGGTTAATTTTTACAAAATATTGACGCATATCTTCAAATGCAACCTCTAATAACCGAGTCCCCCAACCTTTTCTTCTATTTTCTTCCTCAAAGATACCGGATTCCGTAATCTCGATATTATGTCCTGATACCACGCGCCAAACGAGTTCACCCAGAATTGTTCCGTTTTCTTCCAACAAACGAACCGCACGATAGCCTTGAAGGCAATCGCTATAATGGTCTGGCATATGATTTTGTGCGTGAACAATATCAATGTACAAAGTCTAACCCCTCCATGTAGAGGGCGCGCTATAGGCTTCATTGGTGTTCAAGTTCGCGATAAGCTTTCAGTAATGCCTCTTGAATGTTTAGAAATTCAAGGTATCCGGGTGGTAGTGGATATTTTGTTACATCAAATGGCTCAAATGGATTGTCAATCTTCCGTCTTGCAAAGGCATAAAGTGCTTTCTGTTCCGCTGTCGCTTCAGCTACCTGTTCAAACGGGATTCCACAATTGTTTCGCCACAACTGAGGTTCAACCGCATCAACCATCGCCTGAATCGGTGAAACTCGCTTTCCAAGCTTTGAATTCAGAAAGCAAGCCAACCTCTCGGCTTGTGCACATCGGTTGTGCATAATGTCCTCATAGCCGAAAAAAAGTCGGTGTTGCACATCTTCTGTGTGCTGTAGGATAAGGGTCATTATATGTTGCCAACGCAGCAAGTTCATCGCGACAAAGGAGATACGGACTTTCGTATTAGATGGCATAATGAACTTCTGCCACGATACTGCTATGTCGAGAGGATTGCGAACCGTGATTATGTAAATCGCATCGCCCCATATCTGTTTCCAAAACGGCAAAAAATGGCTCAGTGCCGGATCTTTCCAAAACCAAGGACCCTCTTTGTGCATTTCAGCCATCAGTTCAATGGCTTTCTTTTTGGACGTAGGGTCAGCGGCTTTTTTTGCAATTCGGTGTTGGAAGTCGCTATCCCACCAAGTCGCTCCCGTATCAAAATCCCCTAATTCAGCAAGCAGATCCCATAGGGGCAGAAACTCCCAATAGCCTTTGGGGGCATGTGCATCAGCCTGATGTAACTTTTCGGAAGGACCCGCGTAAGCACCCCATCTGTGCACCATCTCAGCGACGACAGATGTTCCACTGCGCTCAACACCGAGCACAATAATAGGATGATTTTCGGGGTTAATCATTTGAACGTTCTCAAATCTTTAGCCAATGACAGGTAATACCAACGTATGTTGTGCGATTTTTCTTGCGCGAAACTATTTTTCTCTGTATGATAAAGATTTATGAAGATACTGTTTATCTTTTGAAGTGGTGCTTGTTGAAAGTATAGCATCTTTGGTTGTTTTTCTCTATCAAAAACTGTGTCTCTACTTTCCGCCACTAAAGGGGCGGAATGCAGGGCAATGAACAGTACATAAGGAGATAAGAGGTGTACAGAATAAGCGTTATTGTAGTTTTTGCCGTTGCTATGAGCCTTTGCTCTACAAGTGTGTTTGCAGTGGATCTTGCGGAAGGACTCGTCGGTTACTGGCCCCTTGATGGCAATGGAAATGACGAATCAGGCAACAGAAACGATGCCAATTTGGAAAAAGGCGCGAAATGGTCCGACGACGGTTGGGTGAACGGTGCCGTTGAATTCGACGGTGGTGGTGGACATGCTGTTGTTGATGATACGTTTGAGTTAACAACGACCGCAATCACGGTGATCGCCCGAATTAACGGCTGGAAAACGATAGATTGGTCAGGAATTGTCGTCGGTCGAAGTGATCCAGCATCGTGGTGGATGGGGGTCGCCGCGAACAACACCCTAACCTATGTATGGAACAACAACTCCGCACTGACGTGGAACTGGCAAGGCGCACCAGAAATCCCGGAAAATAAATGGGCGTTGGTCGCAATAGCGATTGAACCTGATAAAGCAACGAGTTACATTTATCACAGAGCGACTGATAAACTCGATTCTGAGGTAAACGACATTCCCCATATCGAACAAACAGTCAAAAACTTAAAGTTCGGATGGGATGAATGCTGTGGTGCCAGATACTTCAAAGGGTTGATCGATGAAGTGATGATCTATGACCGAACATTGGGTGCCGACGACCTCAAAAGGCTCGCAACCATCGGACTGCCTGTTGAAAGTAAAGGGAAACTCGCGGTCACCTGGGCAACACTGAAACAAAATTAGACGAAATATCGGAGTTTCCTCCTATATTGGAAACGTAGCCTGCAACAACGGCGCAGACGACTCGTGAGGCAGGCACGCCAAAGTTCTAGGGGAAACACCCAAGCAAAAACACCTACGTTGTTCTTCCGCAAGGAAAAATTAAAAATCCGTAAGGAAAAATTAAAATTTGGAAAAAGTATCTTTCAGGCAATACGCTGCACTCCTTTCACAGTATCTGAAACCCCAGTGGATACGCGTGACGTTGCTCGCGCTCTTCATGTTTACTGGGATCGGTCTCGGTTTACTGAATCCACAAATTCTCCGCTATTTCATTGATACCGCAGAAGCCGGAGGCGAAACACGAAGCCTCATCATCGCAGGCGGTGCCTTCTTCGCAGTAGGGTTCCTTGGACAAGTGGTGATGTTAATCGATACTTATTTAGCACAAGACATTGGCTGGCGAGCGACGAATCAGATGCGCGGTGACCTCGCGCATCATTGTCTACAACTCGACATGTCCTTCCATCACGAGTATACTCCCGGCGAGATGGTCGAGCGCGTTGACGGTGATACGGCGGCACTCTCAAATTTTTTTTCTGAATTTATACTTCAAGTGATCGGGAGTCTGTTGTTCCTTGCGGGTGTTCTGATTTTGGTGACGCGTGAAGACTGGCGTATCGGTCTCGCATTGACCTGTTTCGTGGTGATTTCTATTATAGTCTACAACCTAACCCGGAATATTGCCGTTCCCCTCTACACAGCTGAGCGAGAAGGCTATTCCAGACTGTTTGGGTTTCTCGAAGAACGGCTGACCGGTATTGAAGATCTTCGCACAAACGGCGGCATCGGCTATACCATGGATCGGTTCTACGATGTGAATCGGGATGTATACGGTCGAGTTGTCAAAGCACACGTGATGGGGGAAGTACTCCAAACAATCAGTGGTGTCCTTTTCGCATTGGGAGTTGCGTTGACGATGGGGATGGGTATCTACCTGTATCGGCAAGACGTTTTTACAATTGGGACCGTCTACCTCGTCATCCATTACACGATGATGCTGCGAGGTCCGTTGATTATGATTAGTCGTCAGATTAACGAACTTCAACGGGCAACCGCGGGGTTGAAACGGATCGAAGAACTCTATCGCATGACTTCCGATATTGCGGATGGCACAGAGGCACTTTCGACATCAGACGCACTTGACATTGAATTCGACCATGTTACATTTGGGTACACCGAGGATGAGTCCGTGCTGAAGGATGTTTCGTTCCAACTCGCCCCAGGAAAATCGATCGGGTTGTTGGGACGGACAGGTAGCGGCAAAACAACAATTACCCGACTCCTGTTTCGATTCTATGAGATTAATAGTGGACAGATTCGCGTCGGAGGTAAGTCAATTGAGAAGATTCTGTTGGACGATCTGCGGAACCGGATCGGTATGGTTACGCAGGATGTGCAACTCTTCAATGCAACGGTGCGTGAGAACTTAACGCTCTTTGATGCCGAAATCCCTGACGGTCGGATCCTGTCGGTGATTGAAGAACTCGGATTATCTGAATGGTATCAATCCCTACCGAATGGTCTTGATACACTGCTTGAGGGCACTGGACTTTCTGCAGGGGAAGCACAATTGCTGGCATTTGCAAGGGTTTTCCTCAAAGATCCGAAAGTTGTTATCCTTGATGAGCCATCTTCAAGACTTGACCCGGCAACGGAACAGCGCATTGATACTGCGGTGCAGCGGTTATTGAAGGGACGCACCAGTATCATCATTGCGCATCGGCTTGGAACGGTTCAACAGGTAGACGAAATTATGATTCTCGCCAACGGAGAGATTCGGGAACATGGCGAACGCAAACGACTCGTCCAGGACCCGGATTCGCTTTTCTCGCAGTTGCTAAGGACAGGATTGGAAACTTTTAATTAATTGTGATTGGATCCCTCTCCATTAAATTACGAGCGGGTTTTCGGTTAATTTGCGACTCGGTTTTGTCGGAGTGGGTGGAAGGTTGGGAATCGGAGTGTTTTTGCTGGGGTGTTTCCCCTCCTACACCAAGAACGTAGCCTGCAGCAACAACGGCGCAGGCGGATATATACAAACGGACACCAAAGTTCTAACTCACGTTGTTCTCCCGCAAGGTATAATTAAAAAATGACAACAGGGCAAGCATCGATTCGCCTCATCCGTTACCGTCCACTCCTTTTTATCGGCACTATCTTTTTTCGGGGATTAGACGACCTAATGCCGTTGTTCGACGGACTTATTCGGAAGGCATTTTTTGATGCACTTGATCCCGTCACCGGAGGATCGGGGGCAGGACTCAATCCTTGGACATTCGTTGCACTCTTCGTTGTCGCACATCTTGGCGATCGTGGCGTACTCATCTCTTCAGCGTTCGTATGGGCGCGCTGGCGTTACGCTATTTCAACGCTTCTCCGAAAAAACCTCATGACTGCTATCATGAACATGTCGGCACCACATAGCGTCTCAACTGCCTCTGGTGAGACGACAAATCGGCTCCGAGACGACGTTCAAGCGATCCTGAGTTATCTGGAGCAGTACATTCACTTATGGGGCAATCTCATCTTCGCGATCTTGGCAATTATCGTGATGGCTCGAATCAATGTAACCGTAACTGTCATCACAGTCATCCCAGCTATCTTAATTATTACAGTCGTCAATGTGTCAAGACGATTCATTCAGAGGTATCGTACAGCGCAGCGTATCACCACGGAACAGTCGACTAATTTTGTCAACGAATTGTTCCAATCCATCTTGGCAGTAAAGGTTGCACGGACGGAGTCGAATGTAATTGCCCATTTTCAGAAATTGAACGATTCACGCCGCAAGGCGACTGTGGTGGATAACCTGTTCAATCAAGTCTTGCGATCCATAAGTTTCAATATCAATACTCTCGCCACCGGCGTGGTCTTGATTTTGATTGCTGAACAGATGAAAACAGGCGTATTTTCACTCGGCGACTTCGCGCTTTTTCATACGTATATCGGTGAAGTTGCCAGAAGCGGATCGCTCGTCGGCAGTATAATGGCACAGCACAAGCGAGCAGAGGTTTCGTACTCCCGCATGGAACAGACCGTTGATGAGATGCCCAGAGAAGATTTAGTGGAACACACACCGGTATATCTGCGAGAAAATCAACCACCGCTCCATATCCCTCAAAGGACCGAGGCAGATCAGTTACATGAACTCACTGTTTCTGGTCTTACCTATCTCTACGATAGCGAGACAGCGGGGATTACTGACATAGATTTGAAAATTCCAGCGGGTTCGTTCACTGTTGTTACGGGACAGATCGGTTCCGGTAAATCGACGCTGGTGCAAACGCTCTTGGGAGTCCTGCCGAAACAGGCAGGCGAGATTCGCTGGAATGGCGAAATTGTTGAAGATCCGAAGTCGTTTTTTGTTCCACCGCGTTGTGCCTATACACCCCAAACTCCGAAACTCTTCAGTGAAAAACTCAGTGACAACATCCTCATGGGGTTGCCGTGGAATTGGGATGACCTGAATCGGGCGATCCGACTCGGTGTCATGGAAACAGATCTACCGACACTCGAGGACGGTTTTGATACTGTGGTCGGACCGCGTGGGGTCAAGTTGTCGGGTGGACAGATGCAACGTACAGCGGCTGCACGGATGTTTGCCCGAGACTCGGATCTTCTCGTTTTTGACGATCTCTCTTCCGGGTTAGATGTAGATACGGAGCAGATCTTGTGGGAACGTCTTTTTGAGACCACGCGGGCAACTTGCCTCGTTGTTTCTCACCGCCGTCCCGCGCTGCGTCGGGCAGACCAAATTGTCGTTCTAAAAGACGGGCGCGTTGAGGCAGTCGGAACGCTGGATGAATTGCTTGCCTCCTCTGAGGAAATGCGGAAGTTGTGGGCGGGCGATTGAGACTGTTAACCTAACGTGGTGGGCAGAAAGGAAATATGACCCGTCCCACGTATGGTACTAACTTCACAATAATTGAGGGAAATGACGTGAATTCAAATACCGTTCACACGCTTAACACCGGAAACACAGAACTGTTCGTTGATGACGCGCTGATCGCTTCAAAGCACGGCGTAACGCGCACGTTGCATCAATGCGTAAAGCATGACGTTTCTGTCCTGAAACCTGACCCCGATAATCCGTGGGAACACGGAGGACCGGATCAATCCAGACGCGTTCACCTCTACGGCACCACGATGTACGATGCCGCATTCGGGAAATACCGGATGTGGTACATGTGTCGCATGGGACCGCATTGGCGGTTTGAGGGGAACGAGATTCCAGGACTTTACGTCCCACGTCCAGACCGAAACCCGTCAACATATAGGGGACAGACACACGATACGTACGGACGGAAGTTCGTTGAGAACGATCGTGGTGATCTTACCTGTTACGCCGAAAGTGACGATGGATTAACATGGACGAAACCGAATCTCGGACTCTTTGAATTCAACGGAAATCCCAACAACAACATCGTCTGGGATCTACACGGCGCGTGCGTATTCCGTGATGATGACGAACCAGAGCCACAGAAACGGTATAAGATGATCGGTTTTTGCAGACGGTATCGCAATATCTTTCTCCTCACATCCGCCGATGGTATTCGATGGGACGATTCAGATTACTTGGAACCCGTCGCAGATCGGGACAACGAAGGGGCGTTCAATGTAATCTACGATAATAAAAAGGAAATGTTCCGAGCTTATGCCCTGATACGTGGAGACGACAAAGACGCACGACGTATGATCGCGTATACCGAAAGTCCGCGCTTAGAGGGACCGTGGGAGCCTCTGCAACCGATGTTCGGTGCAACTGATGTAGACGATGAAATCGGTGTCCAGCGGTATGGTGCCGATCGTGCTGAGATTCACAACATGTCCGGTTTCCTCTATCACAACATTTACATCGGGCTTGTTGGGGTATTGTATGTGACGGGACCGGGTGCCGCGGAGCACGAGATTCCTATTGACGGACCGATTGACGCGCAACTCGTTTGCAGTCGAGACGGGTTTAATTGGGACTATCCGGGTTCGATTCGGACACCTATTATTCCACGCGGCGAAAGCGGCACGTTCGACATGGGTATGATTATGGGAACCGCCATAGAGCCGATCATCACTGATGATGAAATTCGCTGGTACTATACGGGGACCGTCCACACCCATGGTGCCCAGATGAAGGATAGACACAAGGAAATTGGGCTTGCGAAGTGGCGGTTAGATGGTTTCGTCTCACTCGATGCTGATGCGGAGGGTGGTGTCATTGAAACCGTCCCGTTGCAAATTTCGGACGGCGGGCTTGAAATCAATGCAGATGCAAGCGGTGGACAAATCGGCGTTGAAGTGCTGACAGCCGATGGACAGGTGCAATCCGGTTTTTCGATTGATGATTGTGTCCCGATAACAGAGGATAACGTCCGACATTCGGTGCAATGGAAATCGGCGACGTTAGCAAGGGCAACGCAACCCTTACGACTCCGTTTTGTGCTGAATCGAGCAAAACTTTATGCCTTCCGAGTCGGAGTAAACCCATAACCGGGACATTTGTGCTAAAATGTCATCTTCTGTGGTCACTGTCCGACATTCGGGTCTAATTCCTTAGCCTTCTCAAAATCCACTTTGGCTTCTTCCGTTTGACCAAATGCCTCTTTCGCAAGCCCACGCTCATGGAAGTATTCTGCATTTTCTGGATCAAGTCGGAGTGCAATATCAAAGTCCTCTATCGCGCCGTCAGCGTTACCAAGGGCAGCTTTGGCAACACCGCGATTGCCGTAGGCGGCGGCATTTTCTGGGTTCAGTTGTATCGCTTGTGTGCAGTCTCGGACTGTTGCTGTGTATAATACCTCCGCGCCCGCTCTATCTCCCTTATTTGCCTTGGTTTTACCAAGGTGAAACTGGGCATACCCTCGATTGATATATGGATCCGGATTCTCTGGGTTCAGCTGTATCGCATGCGTGCAGTCTTGAATCGCCGACACATATAACGCTTGTGCCTCCGATATGTCCCCTTGATCTGCCTTAGATTCACCAAGGGACACCTTTGCCGCACCGAGATTGTTATACGGATCGGCATACTCTGAATTCAGTTCGGTGACCTGTGTCCAATCGTGAATCGCACCTTGGTAGTATTTCTGTTTCTTTGCTGTATCTGTCTCTGATTGCGCGAGGCGAAACCTTCCTCCCGCACGGTTGTGGTAGGCATTAGCGTCTTCTGGATCTCGTTTGATGGCTTGCGTGCTGTCTTCAATTCCTGCCTCATATAACCTTCTGGCTTTCTCTGTATTTTCTTTTTCAGACGCAAGATCAGCAAGCCTGAATTTTGCAAGTCCTCGATTGTAATAAGCATAAGTATTCTCAGGGTTTAATTCGATGACTTTATCGAAATTGGCTATCGCTTCGTCATAGCGACCCTCAATATAATTCCTCGCTCCCTGTGAGGCGTGTACATAGACAAGGATGGGGCCTCGTTTTCGCCAGAGTGCCAAGGGTTCAGGGGGACCCGACTCAACGATGAGTGCCTTCAGGACGTTTGAAGGGATAGCGTAACTGTAAGGGTCTACAGCCCCGGAGACTACCCCTATGACCTGTCCTTTACTATTTATTACAGGCGAACCACTGTTGCCGGGAGAAATTTTAACGTTCATCTGAAGCCATTTATCCCTATCCCGGATGCTATGTAAAGTGCCCTCCGAAACCGTATAGTTTCCTGTGGGGTATCCTACGGCGGATACAGCCTCACCCCTCTGAATGGTGTCGCTGTTACCAAGTGGAAGCGGCGTTCCGTCCTCCGCAACTTTTAGGATGGCAAGATCATTGTTGACATCGAACGCAGTAACGCCTTCAACAGTCCAAATCCTCTTTCGGTCAACGGATTGCATGTAAGCAGATTCGAGGGGAGCAATAACGTGAACGTTCGTTGCAACCTTATTACGTGTCACGAAGAAACCAGTAGCATGGCTATCGTTCCCGCCTACACGAACCGTAGCTTGTTCCTGTTTTAAGGTTTCAGCCTGCTCGAAATCTGTTCTCGCTTCTTCCCGCCGCCCAAGTTCCTCTTTTGCGAGTCCTCGCCCGTAGTAGGCTTTGGCATAATCAGGTTTAATTTTAATGGCGTGTGTATAATCATCAATCGCCTTGTGGTAGTGTCGTCGTGCCTCCGAGACGTTTCCTTTGATAGATTCAAGATTACCAAGGTTTTTTCTTGCGGTTCCGCGTTCAGTGTAACTTGCAACATGATTCGGCACTCGTTTGATGGTTTGCATGTAGTCATCAAGTGCCTCGTGGTAGTATCGTTGTCTTGCTGTGTTTCCTATGTCGGTTTCGGAATCCGCCAGTAACCTTTTCGCGAGTCCTCGGTTTTTGTAAGCAACAGCGGCGTTTGGATTGAGTTGAAGTGCTCTATTAGAGTCGTCAATTGCTGAACGATAATGCCGTTGTGCCTCCGTCGCATTCCCCTGCTCAGATTCAAACGCACCGAGAGAGAGTTTCGCCTCACCGCGCTGAGTGTAGGCAGTCGGAAACTCTGGGTTTAACGCAATGGCTTCATTGAGGGCATCTATCATTTCAGTGTAAGCACCATCGCTGAATTTGCGTTTTGCTTGCGCTACGTAACGGTATGCCCGTATCGAGTCTCGCTGCTGCCACTGTTTGAGAGATTCCAGTGTGTCCGATTGGGCAAGCAACACCTTGAGGGCATTTGAGGGGATTGCGTAACCAAAGTCCTCCTCTATTACTTCAATCCCGATGACTTCGTTTTTGCTGTTCAGGATAGGACCACCACTGATCTCTGGATTAGGCTGAAGCGTCGTTGAGAACCACTTGTCGTTCTCTCGGATCCCAAATATAGTCCCTTGTTTGGCTTTATCCTTGGATCCTCTGGCGAGGAGACCCGCATCGAAAATAGCGTTACCTATTTTAACAGTGTCGCTGTCGCCAAGTGGAAGTGGTGTGCCTTCAATCGAAACTTTTAAAATAACGAGGTTGTTTTTAACGTCATACGCTGTAACACCTCGGATGGACCGTGTCACACCCTCGCCTCTTACATGTGCAGAAACAGGATTAGCATCAGCGATAAGGTGAATGTTCGTCGCAATCTTGTCCGGTGCCACAAAGAACCCATTGCCCACGCCTCTAATGCTCGACCTACTCACGACCCGAACGATAGAAGTCCGCACATCCTCAGGTTGTGAAGGTTCTGCAGACACTAAGCTTTTTTCTTCAATCTCTTGGGGAGCCCGCGCGCAGGCGCACAAAATTATTAAAGCCAGCAAACCTAATAAAAATTTTCTGTTCGTTTTCATGAATGAACATCCTATGGAACGGCAACCTTGGGGATCAATGCGTCCGCGGTGCCTTGGAGACTGAATGTCAACAGGAGGGTCATAAATATACGAAGGACGAGCCTGTGCGTCATCAAGTCTTTCATGAAAAAATACCCCGCTTTATTTTCAAATTACCCAACTCACGTTATTATAACCAACGTCTGTTGTGGCGTCAAGCCGTCTTGTAGGAGGGAATTCCGATTCCCGACACCTCACTTCATTCTTATCTTTCGTTGTAAACAGTTTCCTTTTTCATGAAAAAATGTGAATTTTCCGAAAAACTGAAGGTTAATGATTTTACAGGAATTCTATAGGAATCGTAAATAGATGCAGAGCTATTCAATACTCCCTATTTTCGGTTGGTCATTGAAACTTCCGCTTCTGTAGGCGAGGGTGTTTTTGCTTGGGGGTTTTGATAGGGTGTTTCCTCAATTCCCCCAAGCTTGCCATGCTTTGACGAAAACGCTGACTGACATTATCCTGCACATCCTTGAATCCTGTGAATCCTGATTCAGACAACTAAAAATTGAATAGCTCTGAAATAGGTTTGACATCTACCGACACGATATGTTACAATACTTAACATACATAGATTCTAAGCAGGATTATCAAATGTTTTATCTTTCACTTACTGCAGGCTTTGGTACCGGAATACATCAAACCTCTCTTACACTACATGAAAACTGTCTTTGCCCACTCGCTGGCTCTGGTGGTACTATTTTTATCCATCGTGCAGAGGTGGGCTTATAAGGAGTAGACAAAACATCTCCGAGTTGTACAACATAACGCCCATCACGGAACGGCATGAAAGTAGGGTTTCGGTGAGGGTGTTTTCTTTTTTAAACAACAACAAAATATCACGTTCATAGGTAAAAAACTTTAAAAGAGGAGAAGAGATGCGTCACAGAATCGTTCTTGTGATGTTTGTAGCGATTACAGCAACGAGCATAAATGTTGAAGCCAGCAGAGAAATTAGACCAGTGTTCACCCAAGACACAATCGAAATTGACGGGCATCTCAGCGAGGTAGATTGGGAGCGGGCACAGGTTATTGATGACTTTACGCAACAATCACCCGATGAAGGGCAACCGAGTACCGAGCGCACAGAAGTTCGCATGTTGTATAGCGCGGAGAAACTTTATATCGGGTTTGAGTGTTTCGATGCCGAACCTGAAAAAGTTGTTGCGAACGAAATGCGGCGTGATGGGCAGCTTTGGCAGAATGACAACGTTTACGTTATGCTTGACCCCTACGGTGATAAAAGGCAGGGCGTCTTTTTTCGGATGAATGCGCTTGGGGCACAGTCAGATACCGCAGTCACCGATGGCGGCGAAAACCTCAATGGAAGCTGGGACTGTATCTGGGAAGCTGCCGGACGGCGACACGATAAGGGTTGGACAGTTGAGATCGCGATCCCGTTCAATCAGTTAAGGTTCAAAAAAGACGATTCGATGGTGTGGGGTGTGAATTTTGGACGCAATATCGCCCGAAAGAATGAAACGACACAATGGATACAGGTTCCTCGAAGCGAGAGCTGGCCCGGCACCTATCACCCGACGTATCAAGGCAAACTGATTGGGCTACAAGGTATTGCATCGCCATCATATTTTGATGTCAAACCGTATCTCCTCGGTGGCTTGGCGAGAAATCTCGACGACACAAAGTGGCAACGGACTACCGAACGCGATCTCGGTTTAGACATGAAATACGGGGTAACATCGAACCTGACGTTAGATATGACATTGAATACCGATTTCGCACAGGTAGAAGCCGACCAAGAGGAGGTTAACCTCACACGTTTCAGTCTCTTTTTTCCTGAGCGGCGCGAGTTCTTCCTTGAAGGCAGTGGGCTGTTCTCCTTTGGGGCGGGGCTCGGAGACTTCGGTCCACCACCCCTGTCGGTTTTTTACAGTCGGCGTATCGGCATTGAAGATGAAAAGCGGGTTCGGATTCTTGGGGGTGGTAAGCTGACTGGAAAGGTCGGAGCGTACAGTGTAGGCGCGCTCAACATGACAACCGCCGCCTCAGCGAAATCACCCCTGACGAACTTCTCTGTCCTGAGAATGCAGCGTGATATTCTCAGTGATTCAAGTGTCGGTTTCATTCTCACCAACCGGCAGAGCGACCTCGGAGAGTATCATCGCAATGGCGGGGTAGACC
Source organism: Candidatus Poribacteria bacterium (assembly GCA_021295715.1). NCBI lineage: Bacteria > Candidatus Poribacteria > Candidatus Poribacteria bacterium. The sequence continues at coordinate 49,493 of JAGWBV010000001.1, forward strand.
TCTTTTTTAGACCGCATGACCAGTGGCGGATGCGTGCGATGACCGTCGGTAGTTGGTCTCCAGACCCTGACGAACGTGATGTCGCATGGTATCTCTCGAACGACTGGCGCAACGATAATTTTCACGTCAATGCTTCCTATCTCGACATCGGTCCCCAATTTACCAGTAAAATGGGGTTCATGCATCGAAGAGACATCCGCTCGTTGATGTTGAATGCCGATTACGAGGTTCAGGTTAGACGCTATGGCGTGCGAGATGTTGGTGCGGTTTTCAATGGCAGTTACCTGTTAGACCACGATAACAACCCCATCGGTTGGGATGTCGGCTTTGGTGGAGACCTGCTCTCGGAGTCCGATGATGGGTTCAGTCTCGATTTCCGACGGTTTTTCGACCGCGTTGAAGAATCTTTTAGTGTCAGTGATGTCGAGATTCCCGCTGGCGATTATGAAATGAACCAAGTTTCCCTCATGTTTTTCTCAGAGACCAGTCGTCCGTTCGCTGTGTTCGGTGGTGTAGATTATGGAGATTACTTCCACGGCAACAGCGTGAGTTTGAACATTGATAGCCAGTGGCGGATGACGTATCAACTCGCAATTGAAACGCGATACCAACGCAATTGGATTAATCTGCCCGAAAACGATCTGTTCACCACAAATGTTGTTGGCACACGTATCAGTTATGCGTTGAATACCCGTTTCTTTACCAAATTGTACGCGCAGTGGAACGATAGTGCCGAGCGGGCAAGTGCAAATTTCTTAGTCAATTACATTTATCGTCCGGGAAGCGATTTTTACTTCGTGTTCGATCAGGCGTGGAATGCATCGGACGGCTTGCAAGACCATGAATGGACAGTCTTGAGCAAGTTTACCTATCTATTCAGTCTATAGTGTTGTCGTCGTGATCTCTACGTGAAATCAGACACCTTCGTCTTGATGTTTCTTATTCAAATCTGCTATAATTGTCCGTGTCAATACAACACGCAATTTCAGAATTCAACGCGAAGAGAGGAAGGGAAATGAGACATACAACACACATTGAACTCGAAAATCAATATGACTTGGTAGCCGTAAAATTAGGCGTTATGAATCCGGAAGACGTGCGGCGGCTTACTATCACGGATGCCCTCGTTGATACGGGCGCGACGGGACTCTGTCTACCGACTTCTCTCATTGAAAAACTCGGTCTCACGCCCATTAAAGTGACGCGAGCCCGCACCGCCACTGGCATCGTTGATAGGATGCTTTACTCAGCAGTCCAATTTACGATATTAGAACGAGCAAGTCTAATGCAGATCACCGATTTGCCCGAAGGCTCACCTGTCCTCGTGGGGCACATGGTATTGGAACATCTCGATCTCTGCCTTGATATAAAAGAAGGACTCATCTATAACCCCGCACATGATGGCGAATGGATTACAGAGATTCTCTGATAACGAATAAGGAAGAGTTACAGCTATGGTAGAATTAGACAACTTCGCGGGACACAACATTCACTTAGAAACCGAACGTTTGACACTTCGGCCGTTCAAAGATGCAGATTTTGATGTTGCGGTCCCCTTTTACAACGACCCCGATTTCCTACAGGCGATGGAAGACGAGCCACCGGATGAACCCATAACGAGAGACTATCTCAAAAGTGCTGGCGAATACATGAGGAAAGACGGTTTTTTGTTCGCAATCGTAGAAAAGGCAAGCGGACGCACCATCGGTGAGGTCTGTTTGCAGTGGATGAACTTGGAGCGGGGGAAAATTGAGGGTGAGAAGATAATGCGCCTCCCCATCGGGATTTGGGACAAAACTTTATGGGGGAAAGGCTACGGAAAAGAGGTCGTTCGATGCTTGGTGACGCACGCGTTCGAGAAATTGGGAATTGATCGATTCTGTCCGATGGATGTCCGAGAAGACAATACCCGCTCAAAAACGTTGTGGCAGTCGCTCGGATTCACCGTTTCAAGAGAAGTGGACAATGGAAAAACCTTGGACTTTGAGATGACACGCGCAGACTATGAGAAACTTGTTCAAAGTAACACTTGACTAACCCAAGTTACCACCTATACTAAAGTTTAGGCAATGCCGTCTGTTTCGCATTGAGTTCTGAAGTATTTTTCATTTTTCTCTGGATTTTCACGGTAACGTAACTTGGTATCCCATATACCAATAATCGCAGCCCCAGCGGGGCGGAATGTTTATAGAAACGCGTCTCCACCCCTTCTTCGCAGCCCCAGCGGGGCGACATCTATTACAATCTAAAAAAGTACGTGGCAAGTTCCAAAGGCAATTGGAGTTTATCGTTCGACTGAAACAGCAGCTTGGGTTCAAATAGAATCTAAACCAAAGGAATCTTATATGTTCAGCACACAACTTGCCAAGCGCGCAGCGGAGAATAATCCGATCCGTGTCGGTATCATCGGTGCAGGGAAATTTGGTGCCGGACTGGTGGCGCAACTCTCACAGATGCAAGGTATGGTGGCAAGCGCAATCGCAGATATCGACTTGGGACACGCGAAAGGTGCCTATAAAGCCAGTAATATCCCATCCGACGCAATTCAACAGGTCCGAAGCGTTGACGCGATGAACGATGCGATCCGAGACGGTAAACGGACAATCACTGAGGATGGACTTCACATTATTCAATCGGATCTAATTGATGTCGTTGTGGAAGCCACCGGTATCCCTGAAGTCGGTGCTCGGATGGCGTATCATGCTTTGATGCATCGGAAGCATCTCGTGATGGTTAACGTCGAAACCGATGTGACTGTCGGTCCGTTTCTGAGACGCTTGGCAGATAACGCAGGGGTCGTCTATACACTCGTTGATGGCGATCAGCCCGGTGTGACAATGAACATCGTTGAATGGTCGAAAACGCTCGGTTTTGAAATCGTCGCTGCCGGACGCGGCACCGTGTTCTATGACGATGACCGTATCGGGATACCAGATACCGTCCCGCAGCGATTCGGATTTAGTCAGGAACATATTGAGCGTCGCACGATTAACTTCAAGATGTTCAATTCGTTTCGGGATGGGTCGAAAGCACAGATTGAGATGACCTCCTTGGCAAACATGGCAGGACTACCACCGGACGTTCGCGGTATGCACGAACCCTCAGTGAACATTGAGGACATCGCCAAGGTCTTTAGCCTTCAAGAGGAGGAGGGTATCCTGAACCGACACGGGGTCGTTGAACTCGCAAACAGCATTGCGACCGATGGCAAGACGATGCTGAGAAACCCACTTCAGATGGGCGTATTCGTCGTCATTCGGACCGATCATCCGTTCACGCAGGAGGATCTTGCTGGCTACAATCTATATCCCGGAGGGAACGGAAAGAACTATCTCCTTTATCGTCCGTATCACCTTGTGGCTGTTGAAGCACCGATTTCGATTGCCAAGGCTGCGCTCTATGGACAACCGACAGGTACACCGCTGCCGATACCTGTTGCGGATGTTGTCACGGTTGCCAAACGCGATTTGAAAGCCGGAGAAGTACTCGATGGAAGTGGTGGGTATACCGTCAATGGACTCATTGAAAAGGCAGAAATTGCACATGCTGAGAATCTGCTTCCCCTCGGTTTGGCTTACGATGTCAAACTCAAACGCGATGTTTCCCAAGGGGAAGCGATCTCTTATGATATGGTGGAACTCAACGAAGCGTCTTTCGTCCTCAAACTCCGTCGCCTCCAAGACGCAACCTTCTAATCAAACACACAAACCCGTAACGAAGTGGAGGGTTTGCTTGGGTATTTCTACAGATATGAGAAACGCACGCCAAAGATGGAATACACGTTATTTCTCCGCAAGGAAAAATTGAAAGTAGGTTATGCCCACGGATTCAGTACAACTTTACCACATTCGCCTGTCGCTTGCAATTCCCACGCTTTCTGTACGTCACGCATCGGGAAAGTGTGTGTGATAAACGTGTCTATCTGTTCGGGTGAATTTTGGATCATTTTTATCAATCTTGGATAGACACCGAGATTGTAGTGCCAATTCCCGCGCAGAACCAAACCTTTACGAATCATATCGCGGCTTGCACCCAGCGGAAAGTCCCCGCCTTCTCCAACAAACGTAACCTGCCCTTTTCTTCGAGCGGCATCAACCATCAACCGATGTGCTGCGGATGCCCCTGAGCAGTCCACTGCTTTGTCAACGCCGATTCCGTCCGTGAAATCGCTAATCTGGTCAAGGATATCCTCATCATTCGGATTCAAGACGAGGTCTGCGCCTAACTTTTTCGCAAGTTCGGCGCGATACGGATGGCTTTCAACACCGATGACACGTGCACCGCGGTACCGTCCATTGATAATCCCGCCAAGTCCAACAGGACCCAATCCAGTGACCATGACTGTATCTAACGAATTGACCTGCATCTGTTCCATCGCACCGAAGGTCGGTCCCAATCCACAGCACGCCATCCCTGCATGTGTATAACTCACACCCTCTGGAATCGGGGATAACAAATCTTCCATTTTGTGCATATACTGGGCATAAGTCGCTGAAGCTGGGTCCGTCCCCAGAATTTCCCGGATGTTACGTCCGCTCTGACAGTGAATGTGTTCACCAATAGCACACATATGGCACGTCCCGCAAGAGTTCTGTGGCTGCACCACTACGCGGTCCCCTACCTTAACACGACCGGGTTGTGCGACTTCAACAACTTCCCCAGCGGCTTCGTGTCCAAAGTGTTCGCCAGTGCCTCCAGATATGAATCCTTTATATTCTGTGCACATTGGAACGGCGTGAATTTTGACAACGACGACATCTCCTGCTGCCTGAGGGTCAGGTTTGTCTACCACGCCCCCCTTACTTTCACCAAACATTGCTGCAACCTGCATAAAAATATAGTGACCCAGACTCTCCACGGTCCGCTATAGACTGACAAGGTTTGTTATGGAGAGAAAAGGTCCTCCTCCTTCTAAAAAGTATTGCTTAGGACAGGATAGCACAGACACGGATAATCGGTCAAGACATATCTTCGAGGTTCCGCGATTTCTGAGGCGATTGAGAATTTGACAACCCGTCCATAATCGTGATAAAATTACTGATAGTTGCCCTTGACATAATTTGTTGTACTTTACTTATGGCAACATGCCAACCGAAAACCAAGTTCGGAATGAAATTGAAGGCGTGTCAAGCTATTAGTCCGCGTCATTCACCCGCAAGGTATAATTGGAAGTTCGGTTCTTTACCACAACAGTCAAAGCCGTAGCCCGTAATGTAATGGAGGGCGGATTTGAGAAAGGAATATTCGGGTTGAAGTCCGCGTCATTCACCCGCAAGGTAAATTAAAAAATGACACCTGAACAAAAAACGTTTTATCAAGAGAATGGGTATCTCATTCTTGAAAATGTCTTCTCGTCAGAAGAGTGTCAACGTTTTGTTGAGCACATGGAAGACCTTCACGCAGGACGTAAGCACCTTGAAGGGTTCTTTCAACAGGATAAATACGGGTCTCGAACCTTTAATCAGCACCTCTACGACCAGTGGGTATTGGATCTACTTATCGATCCGCGTATACATCAACCGCTTACGGACTGTTTTGGTGGTGAACCGGAAGGCATTCAAACGATGCATTTTTATGAAGGATCGGAGCATCCGCTGCATCAAGACCAGTATTATCTACCCGATTGCATGTCAGCATGGATGGCGATGGTAAGTGTCGATGAAAACAATGGACCGCTGATCGTCCAGCCCGGTTCCAATAGAGGCAGATTGATTACGAAAAGTGATGTGCCCATGGCGTTGCTCCCTGGGGAAACATACGAGTTGCAACAACACAACCGCTATTTCCCAGCCGTCAGACAGGTCGTTCGCGAAAACGGAACCGATGTAGTTCAGGTCATGGTGAACGCTGGTGATGTAATTCTGTTTGATGGGAAGTTAATCCACGGCGGCGCGCAGATTTTGAAACCCGGAACACGTAGACATGCCTTGGCGTGCCATTATATTCCTTACGCCTCCGAAAACTGGGAACGCGATTGGCCCAGATTCTCATTCGATGGCAGTCGTCGGGTTCATTATCAATAACCCAAGTTGCCACCTTTCCTTAAGTGCGTCTGTTCCTTGATCTATTGGGCATAGGAAGACATAAATATTGAAAAAAATGTTGTGATGAATATAATGGTCTTTGTATGGTTTTTGATTGCGTAACAATTTAAGCAAGTTTCAATATTGAAATTGTGTTTTTGATTCCAAAATTGGTTGGAAGATTGGAAGCATGGAAATTTGGAAAATAGCGGATACGCGGTTTCTTCCACCCTTCCTCTGCTTTCACCGTTCCTCAAAACCTGATATTGATTTCTTAATATTGCTTATAGTGAATTCTAAAAATGAATAGACACTTTTACCCCCCGGTAGGTGCGGTTTCCTAACCGCACGGGTTTGGAGTGTCTCATTAATTCTAAGATCCACTATAGTTTAAAATAGGGAGAAAAGATAATGCGATGCCAATTGATTTTTGGGATCTGTTTAATGCTAATAGGTGGTTATTGCTTTTCGGTATCAGCCCAAGAAGCAACACAACCTGCGAAATCTGCTGCGACACAGGAAGCACCCGCAAAAAAGAAAAAAGAGTTTGAGGATTTTAGTAAGGTCACTGAAGATAGCAAAAGTTATGACGGTTTCTTCAAATTATATCAAAAAAAAGAGAACCTCTATTGCGAAATTCAGCCATCACAATTGGACAAGCCGTTTCTCTGTATGATTAGCGTTGCGCGCGGCTTGGGACAAGGATTCCTGCTTTCAGGGATGACGCTGGAAGAGTGGATGCTCGTCTGGCGGCGGGTCGGTGATAATGTACATCTGGTGCGAAAAAATGTGCGTTTCCGTGCGAAGGAAGGGACACCGATTGCGGAAGCGGTTGACTTGGGGCATAACGACTCCGTGCTGTTTTCACTCAAAATTGAAAGCATCCACCCACAACGGAAGAGCGTGCTAGTGAACATCTCTCCTGTTTTTATATCCGACCTACCGCCGCTGGCACGCAGGATTGCTCCTGATGCCCGCTTCGACAAAACGCGTAGCACGTGGGGAGCGGTCAAGGCGTTTCCCAAAAACGTTGAGTTGAAAGTCAATGCTGTATACAGTTCAGAAAGGAATATGAGCACCATTCCGGACAGTCGTGGTATCCAGTTGACCCTGCACTACAGCCTCGCGGGACTTCCAGAAAACAATTATCGTCCCCGATTGGCTGATGATCGCCTCGGACATTTTATGACGGCGGTCAAAGACTATTCGTCTCGAACCAGCGATGCCCCTTTTATCCGGTATGTCAACCGCTGGCATTTGGAGAAAGCGGACAAAGATGCGAAACTGTCGCCACCGAAAGAACCGATTATCTTCTATATCGAGAAAACAGTGCCACACCGCTTTCGTCCTTACGTCCGACAGGGGATTCTGGAATGGAACAAGGCATTTGAAAAAATAGGATTTGCCGATGCCATTGAAGCACGTATTCAGCAAGACCATGAGGACTGGGACCCTGAAGATGCACGGTATAACACGATTCGTTGGATGGTTGGCGCAGGGTTCGCAATCGGTCCGTCTCGCGTGAACCCGTTGACAGGCCAGATTTTGGATGCCGATATCCTTATCGGTGAGAGCTGGATCCGGTACTGGCAACGAGAGTATATGACCTTCTTTGATGAAGTGGCGTATGAACGCGACCACCCTATGGACCACTCTTCACGATTCCAATGTCAGATCGCCTCCGGCTTGGCGCGGCAGATGGGCTTTATGGCGAGTGTCCTACAGGCACGGGGGTTGACTGACGAAGACGGCGAACTACCAGAGGAATTCATTGGACAAGCACTCAAGACTTTAACGATGCACGAAGTCGGACATACGTTGGGATTCCGCCACAACTTTAAAGCGAGCACGATCTTCTCCCTTGAAGACCTAAATAAAAAGAAGAACGAAGCACTTATCGGTTCCGTTATGGAATACGATGCTGTGAATATCGCGCCTGAAGGTCAAGAACAGGGAGATTACTATACAAAGACAATCGGACCTTGGGATTACTGGGTGGTCGAGTACGCCTATAAACCGATCGATGCAAGCAAACCCGAAGGTGAATTGAAAGCGTTAGGTGAGATCGCTTCCCGTGTTGCGACATCAGACCTCACCTACGGAACAGATGAGGATGCTTATGGGTATCGCTTCAGAGACCTCGATCCACTGGTAAATCGGTGGGACCTCGGTGATGATCCGCTCGCGTTTGCCAGGCAACGGCGCGAGGTCGTTGTGGGACTCTGGGATAAGATTGCCGACAAAGTTACGAAAGAAGGAATGGGCTATCAGCGTGTCAGGCGCGCCTTCGGGAGTCTGCTGTTTGAACACGGTTTCACGATGTACCTCGCAAGCCGATACATCGGTGGGCAGTATCACCATCGCGATCATCGCGGTGATGAGAATGGTCGTTTACCCTTCGTGCCTGTGCCAGCCGCAAAACAACGCGAGGCACTCCAATTCATCAAAGAACATGCCCTTTCGGATAAAGCCTTCAGTTTCTCGCCTGAATTACTCAATAGCTTGGCAATCACCCGTTGGAGTGATTGGGGTGGAGATAGTTGGAACTCCTTACGTTTCGATTATCCCGTGCATGATGTCATTCTCCGAAACCAAACCCTTATCTTGGAACGGTTGCTTTATCCGACGATCCTCTCACGTGTTCAGGACACAGAACTCAAGTTTGCTAAGAGTGAGGATGCGTTTACGCTGCCGGAGCTCTTTTCAGGCATTACGGATGCGGTCTGGGTTGAACTCGGAAGGGATGCGGGTGCAAAGCAGTGGTCGAATTCGGATGCGTTCATCTCCAGTTTCCGTCGCGGTTTGCAGCGTGAACACTTGAAGCAACTCATCAAACTGGTGTTGGAAGCCGACACTGGCACGCCGGAGGATGCAAGATCGCTTGCACGCCTGCACCTCGGACAAATCAACAGTAAGATACAGCGCGCGCTTCAAAATGCCAGAGGCACTCTTGACGATTACAGTTTTGCGCACCTTGAAGAATCGCAGGTCCGAGTCGAGAAAGCGTTGGATGCCAGTTTCCGAGTCGAGAAACGTTAGATGACGCTATATTTTCGGTTAGGATTCCTATAAACCAATATGTCTCTTGGCGGGTGTTTTGCTTGGGGATTTTTGCGGATTTCCCCTTGTAACCCCGCCAATTTTTTGATATATAGGTGATTCTATATTTAACTGAGGATCGTCCGTTATTTGCTGCGTTTTTGTACCGCAAACTGTTAGTTTGCGGGAAATCACCAGACACAATCTAAGTGAAGTTTCAGTATTTAAATCGATAATTCCTCAAGGGTTTCCTCTTGCTGTAGGAGCGAGTGTTTTGCTTGGGTGTTTCCCGCATGCTCGCGATTCCTACGCGGGGGTTGACACAAATCATTACCGAATTATTTTTTTATCTTCATTTATGGTGAATTATGAAAATAAGTTTACATTTCAATAGAAGCAAAACCCGTCCACACCGCTGGCGAGGTTTCCTAACCTCGCCGTTAGAGTGTATAAGTAATTCTAAAATCTACCATAGTTTGTGTCGTTCGCTAGGCAACTCACAGTTGGCACGACAATCGTGTAAAAGTAATTATGGACTTTACTATAATCAATGCCTAACAGAAATGAGTCAGAACCCTTGATACAATACGCAAAAGAATTCCTAACATTACAGGTTAGATTCGCCCAGAAAATCGCTGAAGTCTCTCATCAAGCACTAAAAGACGTACTAATGGACCACACGATATTGCCAGTGCTGTTTAACTTACGACTCTCCGACGATATTCCCAATCCACTGTGGGATGCGTTCATCGAAGGTCTCTGCATGTCCGATAACCCTGAAGATTGGACATACGACTTCTATCTCCAACGCATAGCTGTGGAGCCAGACCCTTCCGACAAGCGGCAAGTTTTTGGGTGTTTCTCCTACATCTATCCATGGCGCAACACAAAAAAACTCCGAATCCACTTTGACAATCGCGAAACCTCTGAATACGGGGTATTGAGCGAGGAGAGAATGACACTCCGAAAATCGGAATTATCAACGATGTTCCGATACATCCAAGCAAACCATCCCGATGTAGAAATGGTACGCGGTGGTTCGTGGCTTTACAACATTCCAGTCTATCTCAGACTCTTTCCACCTGACTATGTAAAGACCGCAAAACCCAGCGGTTATAAAACTGAAGTCTGGGGATTGTGGGGGCAATTTATCGCCCACAAAGGATCCATTCGCCAACCTGCCGCTACACAATTCTTGGAATGTCTCAACAAGCAAAAAACGGTTGAGGACTGCCTTCAATGTTTTCCATACCAAGTGTTGACACCTGAATGTCCGATTGAGAAATTCTATAATTTCTATAATTTATGAATCTCAAATGTTGGTCTTTCATCGTCCACGTAAGTTGTCATTTTCTTGTGCTTAACAGGTAGTTGGGTATATTTAAGTGAGAGTGGCTCATAAATGGAATAGATTCAAGGCACTGAAGATAAGCCTTTAAGTTTGTAGTAGGACGATTCATCGCCCGTCGTAAAGCAAAAACGCGTAGTGAATTACACTATTACAAACAAAAAATTAGGAGGAACAGATGGAAATTATCCAATACACACCTGATATGCAAGAACCTTTAACCCAATTTTACAACCGTATGACCGCCAACGTCCCGCATTGCTATCCAGTAAAAGAGGAAGAATTTGCGATTGCAATGCACCGAATTACAGCCGACAAAGCCGATATAAAGGATGATGGCCTCGATTCCGAAGCTGCCTTTATCGCGGTAGCGGACGGTGTTATACAGGCGTTTATTCACGTTGGTATCAGTCGATCTGAAGAAAATAGGGAGGAGAAATTAGGTGTTATCCGGTTTTTCGCTTACGAACGCGGGGCACGGCGTATTGGACAAGCCGTACTGGAAACAGCGGAGGCGCATCTGAAAACGTTTAACGTTTCCCAAATTTCCGCTTTCCCACAGGAATGTCAGTATCGTTTCTATCATTTTGAACACGCCTATCTATCCGATGCGCTGGATCAAGTTCAAGGGCTCCTCGGATTTAACGGATACCGACGTTCGAGTGGCGAGGTGTTTTTAGATTGGGAAGACTATTCCGTTACACCCATCCCTTCAAGTCTACCGGTAAAGCTTTCTGTCGAATGGAAGGACGGACGCGGACAATTCCCAAATTGCACCGTGCTCGCGCACCAAAACGGTGAACAGGTCGGTATCTGTGAATCCCTCTGCGGCGGTGAGTTCTCAAGCCACACCGATGCACAAGTTTGGCTTCATACGACGTGGCTCGGTATTGAGGACGATTTTCAGGGGAAGGGTTTAGGACGTTACCTACTCCAATACGCACTTCAAGAGATGAAGAAAATCGGATACCGACACGCAGCGATTAGTACCGCTTGGGATAACCACCGAGCGTTCCTCTTTTACAGCAACTGCGGGTATCGGACCGTAGATTGGACCTACGAATTCGTCAGAGATCTCTCCGAAGCACCAACACAGAAGTGGTAGTCTGTAATTCAGGCAATCAGCATGCCCTTAACCGCAGCATTTCATTCCCTGTTTTCTGGAAGTGATATGGGACACGTTCAACTGCGCAAGCGATTCCATCTTTTTCAAGTTCATTGATAACGGGTGATAAGAAAGGGGAAGGCTTGCTATTGACATCAACAATAGGGAAAATTCTTACCTCAGTTCCGATACGGAGCAGTTCCTGTATCCCGTCGAGGTGGAACGCCAAATCTCTGTTCGCTGAGTAGAAAAAAAGCAGATGCGCGGAGAGCACGAGGTCGAAGTGACCGGCAGGGAAAGGTAAATTGGGGAGTGATGCGTCTATGTAGCGTCCTTGTTGCTTACCACTCTCAAAGTCTCGGCAGAACGTTTCCATTGCCTGCATCCTGATGTCAGCCAATTCATCGACAGACGAGATGTGTGTCCAGACAAATTTATCCTGATTGCGGTGGGCTTGCGCGATAACGTCGTCGTAAGTTTCCTGAATTCGTTGGCGCAATTCTGTCTCAGAATACCGATAAATCGGATCGACCGAGATGATTGGCGTGCCTCGCTGGTGCATCAAGGAATTGAACGACGCGGGACCGTCGCCTACGCCAACAATGTCCCGCGCCAAATCGTCCTCGAAGAGGTTAAACATACCCAAGTATTCGTCAAACGATCTCCCCCAGGGGATTATGTCTTTGTAGTGGAAATCCATTATTGAGCATCCCCAGCATTAATTTCTTGGGGGACCACTGATGTCTTTTGCAGCAACCTCAGTTGTGGCATCTCTCTTAATAGCACGGTCACTATAATCTGGCAAACCTCTCACTTATGGACTACCTACCGGAACGTCTCATGCCTTTTGATTAACCATGCTGGAGAGGATACCTAGGATTTTGTCGCACCGTTCAATCGCGTACACGGACATATCAATATAAAGTTTCTGACCTTCCAATTTGAGGAACAGCCACTCTGTACCAGTGGTGGTAGCCCCATAAATACAAGAGATATTATTGCCTTTCTGTTCATTAAAGCGTTGCGCTGCGAGCATCTCAGCGACACATTGACCGATGCCAAGCGTTGGGTCAGCATTCTTTGCTTCAACAAGAACGATAACAGGTGCCTCTAAATAAAATTGTTCCGGTGATAGACTTATCAAAAAATCGCAAGTTCCTGTTAATTCCTTTTCTGCATCGACACTGAAGTCAATTCCTGAAAAAAGACTGATGCGACGATTGAATTGCTCGCGAAGCTCAACGAGAACGTTGGTCACAATCAGTTCCGAACGTGCCTTCTCTGTCCTGATGGCAACCGCTAACTGCACCTTTTTTTCCAATTCCGTAACAAGTGCCTCGCTGGGCGGCACGGGTTCTATGTCGGCAAAGATGTTTGCGGATTCGATCGTCTCTAACTGAAACTGCTCCCGAACCGTCTCTAAGGTGAAATTGCTATAAGCCATGGGAGCGTCTCCCTCTTTAATCGGCAGTACCAACACCAACTTCTTGTAAAACCGCAACTGCGCGTTGTGCCAATTCGGTCGTGGCATCACGCTTAACTGAACGGTTTAAGTGTAGAATGGCGCGCTCATCTCCACCTCTCGCCAATTCCAACGCTTCCTCAAACCCCTTATTTCCGTAACTGAGATCCCTTGGCAGGACAGTCAGGTCACGATCTTTCCAATAATACTTCAACGCATCAGATTCCCAATCGCGATAGATATGTTCCCACGTAAGGGAGTTGAAGATATTCAGGTGCGGTTCAAGCATGTGTTCAGCGATCGGGTCATCGGCAGCCTGATAGCGGTTGTCCAACGACACACGCAACCGATCCTCGGTCAAGTTCGGGAGTGCCTTATGAATGGTCAAAGCAGGGAAGATGAGCGTATCGCCAACTTCATAGTTCGTGGAATGCCATTCACCCGACAACTCGTCCTCATTAACGCACAGACTCCCGGCACCGAGCGAAAAGTGATGCTCCATGACCTTATTGACTTTATGCGAACCCGGTAGGACTGCTAAGCCTCCTAACTCAATCGGACAATCTCCGACGGGTGCCCAGCAGGTATAGGTCTGGAAATTCCCTTGGAAGTGGACGAAGTCTTGGTGTATCGGTGTGGTGTGCGCCGTGTACTTAGGGAACCAGAGACGCGCAATCTTCTGTGGATGCGGTAGCACCTCTCTGCCGACAATTTTCTCCACCATATCAACGACTTCGTGCCAATGCCCGGAACGGTGAAACGCCTCTAACTTATACACTTCATGGTATACGTCCGTGTATTCGGGATCACCCTCGGTACACTGGGTAGATATATCAGCGATGCCGTCCATCGGGTCGGTCCCCGCGACGAGCCAACCGCCTTCCTGCATCGTCGTTAGCATTTCTCGCCGCAACGCCCAGAGTTTGTCAGGATCTTGCAGCTTCTTGAAGAAAACATACCCTTCTTCCGAGATCCGGTGACGCAATTCTTCCGGATCATTCATTGCATCGTTGGATACGCGAAGTTCTCTTAATAATTCCGCCATTTGACATTCTCCTTCGGTTTACCCATGTTTGAGACTCATTTTTTAGATTTTGTCCCTAACAAAGTGCCTCTTTAGTGTATCTATCTGTTATCATAACCCAAGTTGCCACTTTCAAATAAGCGAGGTTATTTTCATCAGGTTTTGGGTTCATCGGATTTCTATCAGTAATTAGGGTATAGAAATCAAGAGTTGTTTACTCCAAAGCCCCAGCGGGGTGACATGCGTGTAGAAACTCACCGAATCCCAGGCTTAAAGCCCCAGCGGGGCGACATGTGTATAGAAACTTGCGTTATTATAGTATAACACGGATATAACGAGAAATCAATTTTTTTAGATCGCGCCTACACCCTATTTTTCTCAAGCCAATCAACAGCAAAGTCAACTACGGCAGATTGCGGCATCAGTTGGCAATTCGCGTTGCCGACCTTACCGTGCCGAACCACCTTTCCCGCATCAGACCGCAAAAAATCTTCACCGATGCGATCAAAATCCGAAGCGTCTACATCGATATTTTCAAAGGTTGTCCATGCGCTTGAACCTGCCTGCGAAATCGGGGCACCCTCTCGGACGACGCGTTTGGTTGGAAAGTCTGCCTGATGTTCTGCGAGATGTATGGACGTATTGTTTGAATGCCCAACACCGAGGAGCAGAACAGAACCGTGCAAGTCATAGATTCTACCAAGTGGTGAGTTTTCACCAAAGCCAAATGCCAAGGCGTGGTTATCTGTGATATATGAGGCTTGAGGACCGCTTGCACAAAAGGAATTCTGTGGATGCATGCTGCGGAGAACACCTTTTTGCCTTCGGAACGTTTCGACAATTTTGCCCATTGAACGAGTCGGCGTCAAGTCAGGATCATAGGCAGGCATCGTCTCCCGTATCGTTTGCCACCACGACTCCGGCACAGGCGGATTCTCCCACTGACTCGGATCGCTAAGGTCGGTCGAGTGGGTCGGCATCACAAGCGTTCCCGTTTCACCTAAAACCTTCTGAAGTGCAATGATGACGGCAACAGCACCGCCACAGACCCATCCCATCGCACTCAAGGACGAATGGACGAGTAAGACCATTCCCTTTTCGATACCCAGTGCCTCAAAATCAGCCTGTAGCGACTCGACCGTGATAGGTCTTTCTGTCTTGTGAACCACTTGACCTTCAGGCATTGTCAATCACCTTCTATTTCGTCCCTATCGCAAGGATATGCGCACTCATACCGAGGAGCGAAGGCTCTGCTTCGACTTTGCGAATCAAATCTAAAACGACAGAACGCAGATCCGGATCCGTCCAATAATTTTTAAACGACTCAAAAAGCCATGCCGGTCCTTCCACTGCGAGCGTCGTCTGATGTTGAAAACCGGCTTTGACCACTTCGGAACCCAATTCTTCCGGGCGGTGAAGATAGGCATCTGTAAAATAATTAAGGTCGCCAGTCAGGTTACGATGGTAACCCGTTTCAAGATCGTTTTGAACGATGTCCATGTGAACGGGAGTCCTGAATCGATCCTCAAAAAAGCTGTCGAGCATAGATGCAAAGCGTGAGATACCGGCGGCAACCATAGCACCACCGTTTCGCAGGACACGATACGCCTCTTTGAGTGCCAGCAGCCTTTCATCTTTAGCAACCAGATGATAGAGCGGTCCCAATAACAGAACGGCATCCGCTGACATAGACGAAAAACGCAGGTCCCGCGCGTCACCAAGTGATATGCTGGCAATCGGATGTTCTATCTGCAGATTCGAGGCTTCTTTCGCCTGCTCAATGTGTAAATCCACAGGATCCACGAGGTGGACCTCATAGCCTACTTTTGCTAACCAACAGGCATAGGGACCCGAACCACCACCGATGTCCAAAACCACTGCTGGCGGCGGCGGTAAATAGCGTGTGATGATCTCTTGCGTCCGTACAAATTCCAACTGACCCTTGGTATGGGTCGTAAGTCGTTTCGATTCTTGCGTCTGTCTGTAGAACGAAAGAATCTCGTCTGAAAGTTGATACAATTTCTTATTCCTTCCGAAACCAATTATCGGGTCTGTTTCACCCATGCCCACGTAGTCGTCAGTTTATCTTCCGGATCAACAGAAAGTGGTTCGAGATCTAAGACGTTGGTAACATCAACGTAATTCGCCTTCCCAAACCCACCGTCACCATCGTTGCCGTTTTTGGTATTGTCGTTGGCGTTGCCTTCATCGAAAGTGTAGTGTGCGTTCAGACCTTTTTCATCACCGTTGAGAACCTTCATCATGAACTCGTTAATCTCTTCTTCGGTCCGAGCGACTTCCCAAATACGGATTTCATCAATGGACCCCGTACAGAACCAATTTTGACTATCACCGACACCGATATACAGTGAAGCGTCAGTTGCCGCTAATTCCTTTGCTTCAAAAGGTGCAGCACCTTTCTCCTCTCCATCGATATACGTCCGCATCTCTTTACCGTCCCAGACGCCAGCGACGTGCTGCCATTTGTTGGGCTCCAATCCAGGAACATCAAGGATTTTCGTGCCGGGCCAGAGGACAAATCGCAATCCGTTTCCATTTTGGACAATCTCTGGGAAGATGTAATCCCTTTGACCACCCCAGTCCTTTGCAAGGCACTCACCGACAGGTTTGCTCATGTTCATCCACGCTTCTATCGTTATTGCGGTTTTGGGATTTAAGCTGTCACTGTTTGGGACTTCAATAGCCGTCGCGCCATCTAACGCCAGTGCCATATTTTTCGCCCAGAGTGTGCTGGGCACTGTCAGACTGATGACGAGGATTATAAAAAACAGAACTTTCATGGTTTTCCTCCTGCGTTGCCAATTGCAATTGGCAATTAGACATTGTTCATTCCCGCTTTTACTGCCCTATCGGGCATAATTATATTGTATAAGTCATCTCAATGTTTGGCAACATAGGTAGCCCCTTGTGAAGAGTGTCTCCACGTGAGTTGCACCTCAGAGAATCCCGCCTCCTGAAGAATACGGACTTGTGTCTCCGGCGATAATGTGATGTCGTAATTCCATTCAGCACGGTCACCACCTGGGAGCTTCGCAATCCACCTATCGTACCAATAGAGTGTACTTTTCTCCTCTTCAACCGTGGAAACCTGATCGCCTTCTATGTAGATACCGGTTGTTCTCAAAGCCTTTCTCACTTTTTTGTAGATGGTGACCTTCCGTTCTGGAAGGAAATGGTGCATGGTTAGCGTAGAAATAGCGTAGTCATACGCATAATCCCCAAATGCAAGTTCCAATAGGGAGCCTTGCTGCAATCTTAACTGATCGGTTTTGTTGGCAAATTTTGCACTGAGCTGCTTAAGCATGTTCGGTGCCCTATCAATCGCTGTAACTTTGGCATTGGGTGCCCTTGCAAAAACGAACTCAAGTTGAATTCCCGTGCCACAACCGAGGTCCAGAATCTCTATCGGTTCGTCTGTCTGTGGTATATGGAGAGCGACAGCCTGATAGAACGGATCATCGGGCTTAACACCAAACTTCTGGTCCCAAATATCAGCGGTTGAATTGAAGAATTCTGGGAGTTCCTCAATACCGTC
Source organism: Candidatus Poribacteria bacterium (assembly GCA_021295715.1). Taxonomy (NCBI): domain Bacteria; phylum Candidatus Poribacteria; species Candidatus Poribacteria bacterium. The sequence goes on from JAGWBV010000001.1 coordinate 67,050, forward strand.
GGTTGTCCATTTGGGAACGTCATCACCTGAGGGGCCGGGCGCGATTCGGAGCTGCATCTTTCGCTTTATAAATTCATCGTTTATGGCTTGTGTTTGGTTTGTGTGCTGCTTCATATTATCTATTTCGCTTCTGAGTTCGGCTTACGTCCACCAAAGATAGCATGTCCAGCCTTCATCCAGAACACGTCAACATCAGTGAATCCAGCCTCCTCAAGCCATTTGAGCTGATCAAATAGCGACGACGGTTTGTCAATCGAATCTGGATCGGGTTCAGATTGTGCGTAATGATTCCAGCCGAGCTGACGAAACTGCTCATAACCTCTCAGATCGCCGTCCAGATCGAGTGAACGTTGACGCACTACTTTATCCCAAGTGTCTGCCGCAAACTTCCTTCCAAACCCATCCATCGGTTCAGTCAGATCGGCGATAATGAAGCTTCCGCCCGGTGCGAGTATAGATGCCATATCTTTGAACAACGCCTGTTTTTCAGTGCCATCCAAGTGATGGATTGCGAGAGACGATACGACAGCATGGACAGGGAAAGGGAACTCACGCCAATCGCTTGCAGTTAAATCGAATTGCTTTGCCTTAAAACGTTCTCCATAAGCGATGAGTGCCTTTTCTGTGTGCGCGATCATTGTCGGCGAGCCGTCTAAACCGTAGACGTGAGATTCAGGAAACTTATCTAACAACGCCCGTGTGAGCAGTCCTTCCCCGCAGCAGATATCCAGAATATACACGGATTCCAATGGCGGTGGGATTACCTCGCAAATGCAATTAATCTGGATCTCCCGATCGGGAACGAAGTATTTTCCGTAGTCAATGAAATCTTGGGAATTTTCCTCTCCCCATTGAGGTGTGATGATTGAGTCTTGCATAACATTTACCTTTATGATGCCACTCTAATTTTCCGCGTTTCAGTTTTCTCTATGATGCTAGATCGTCGAGCATCTGGCGGATCTTGTGTACACCACTGTCAATAAACAGAGGGGCTAAGGGGCCTCTTCCATGCAAAGTTTGAAGTAGGGCATCAATCTGTATCATACGCTGTTGCGGTGTGCGGCACCTGAGCCACTTTTTAACGAATTCACGTGCCGGTCTCGGATTGCCAGTTCTGAGTGAACGGGTGCTTTTACGCCATGCCTGCCATCTGAAGGTATATTGACAGTTCGGGCATTCAAGTTTTTCGTCCTTCTTTTTTAGACTCTTGCGGTAATCCCGCCACCTACGTTTGTAGCCGCAGACCGTGCACTCGATATTACCGTGCTGATGGAGGGCAAAGCCTTGACATTTGGGGCAGTGCAATTCAGGACTGCGTTGCCGATGTCTGACAGTTTGAACCGGGGGTTCCGGTCTGCGGACAAGATCAAAACAGTGAGGACATGGTAAGAGAACGCGGGTTCTCAGGGATTGTTTGTAAGCTTCCGGGGACCATGTTTTCCCACAGGCACATCGGAACATAACTTCTTTGTGTAGAACAGCACGACAGTCGAAACATCGCGGGACGTTTCGGAGTGCCTGACGGCAGTCGCGCCAAAGCAGTCGCTCAGTACAGTGTGGGCAGCGAAACCAATGTTCGTGCGTGCCGCCTTCGCCAGAACTGAAGAGCGGGTCAATCCGACGTGCCACCTTTGTGCTGCATTTCGGACAAGGCACACGTCCGCCTCGGTAAACATCGGCGACTGCAGCGATGTCAAGGCAGCGGGCGTAGAGTTCCCACCCGACATCGTGTAGCAGTGTATCATCATAGATACCGAGCCGAGCATACCGGTAGAGTCGCCGGATTTTGATGGGTTTTACACGGGGTGCCCAATTCATTCAAAATCCTACTACAGTACTTGCGTCTCTAAAAGCTGATCTGAAACCACCCAAGCAGCATACTTCATTGCTTCCTGAGTATCAGCAGTTTCCAATTCTGGATAAAGTTCAATAACATCCTCAATTGACCGACCATTGGCTAACAATTTGAGGATTACGCTGACCGTAATTCGGGTTCCTCGAACCACAGGTTGCCCAAGACAAATTTTCGGATTAATCTGAATTCGATCTAGTTTTTCCATTTCTACCTCCGTTACACTGAAATTTGAATGACCTCACCGGTTTCAATACTACGACTAATCGCCTCTAAAACGCGCATGTTCTGATAGGAATCTTCGAGGCTGGCGTGGGGTTGTGTTCCCGCTTGCAATGACGTTGCCCAATGCTGCATCTCTTCAAGATAGCCGGGTCTACCGATACTATGGAGCGCGGTGTTGAGGTCCCATTCTTCGGTGGGTGTATCGGCATAGCCACCCCCCGCGTCAAGCCATGTCGGCACACGGTAACGGCGCAATCTACGTGTTTCGAGTACCTGAATCGCCTGATTGCCGGTGCCTTTGACGAAAACCATCGCTTCCAAGATAGGACCGGTACCGAGTGTCATCGTACCGATACCGCCGTTCTCGTAACGCAAGTTCACGGACATTGAAACGGTACTCGATGCGGCATCCACTTCACCCATGGCGAAGACTTCGATAACCTGTCCTATAAAGAAACGCATACAATCGGTCGGATGGATCACCTGATCGAGCATAAAGGGCCACGCAAAGGGGGATCCCGCCTCCTGCAGACGCGGACCCGGAGCGAGGTAGCGGGTATGGTATTGGCAGGCTTCACCGAATTCTGCTTCGTCCATCAACTGTTTGGCAATCTGGTGTGCAGGCGCGTGTCGCCACATTGTGCCTACCATCCCTGTTTTGCCGCTCTCAACTGACGCATCGACGAGCATCTTCGCACCTTCAGCGGTGGTCGCAGGCGGTTTTTCGGTGTAAATATGATAACCGCGCTGCAGGCACTCAATACCGATGTCACGGTGCAGTTTGTCCTCCGGTCTACCGACGACAGCCACTGCATAGAGGTCTTCGTTTTTGAACATCTCGTTGTAATCGGTATAATGGCGGAGTGCGCCGAACCTTCGGGCGTTCGATGCTGCCTTCTCTTCCACGAGGTCACAGGTAGCGACAAATTCAAACGTCGGCACCATCGGTATGCACTGTTGCAATTGCGATGACATGCCCCCACAGCCAATAAAAGCAATTCGGATTTTGTCCATAACATGTTCTCCTATTTAAGTTCCGACCACTTATTCTACATCTAATAAATCTGCTAACGCATTAAAATCATTGGCGACGAGGTCCGACGGATGGGCATTTACGCCTTGAACGCTGCCAGGTCCATACTCCAGAGGGCGTGGCACCAATGCTGTTTGAAAACCAACGGCTTGCGATGCACGGAGGTCGCCAGGATGTGCGGCGACCATCATAACTTCGTTCGGAGACAAACCGAGCAGCGCGGCAGCAGTTTGGTAGACTTCGGGGTCAGGCTTGTAATGCCCCGTTAACTCAGCAGACAGGATGCAATCCCACGGTAGACCCCCAAATTTTGCCATATTGGTTAGCAAGGCAACGTTGCCGTTAGAGAGGGTCGCAACAATATATCGCTTACGGAGTCGTGTCAACCCGCTGACTGCATCGGGCCACGGTTTCAGTCGATGCCAAACCCGATTCAGGTGGTCTTTATCGGCTTCGCTTAAACCTACAATGTTAAATTCCTCAAGGAGGCTATCCAAAATGAGTCGATGCAGTGCATCAATGTTCCGCCACGGCAATTCGCCTCGCCGAACTCTGTTCATCGCGGGACCGTAACCGGCGCGCCATTTCAAGGCGAATTGCGACCAATCAATGTCAATACCATGGGTGTCCCCGAATTCTTCGCCTTCGGCAACAATTGAGCTATACCAATCTACGACCGTGCCGAAGACATCAAAGGTGAGTGCTTTGACTTGAGTATGTGCGTTTTGCATGGTGTTACGTCCCTTTCTGTTGTCTGAGGTTTGCCAAGAAGGGAGGGGCTATTTCTTTTCAGTCTAAAATCACATCATATATCAATTCATCGCAATTGTCCATTAAATTGTTTTACATAAACGGGTTGTGTGCGACCTCCCAATAGAAACCGTCAGGGTCCTTGAAATAACCTGAATAGCCACCCCAAAACGCCGCCTGTCCGGGCTTAACAAGCTCAGCACCAGCAGCGACCGCCTCTGCTAAAGTCATATCTACCGCTTCTGGAGAGGCGACGTTATGTGCGAGTGTAAATCCTTGAAAGCCTGTGCCTTCAGGTGAGATTGTGATGTCTTCAGCGAGTGCGTCTCTCGGATAGAGCGCAAGCATCGTTCCACCCATTTCAAAAAATGCAATGCTCTCCGATTCGTCTTTTCGAGGGAGTCCTAACCCATTCTGGTAAAAATCAATGGAGCGTTGTAGGTCTTCGACCCCAAGCGTGATAATAGTAATATGTGGTTTCATTCAGATTTCCTTTGGGATTTCCTAATGTGCAGTAGGAGCATTTATAACGCCAGTTTGAAAATAAATCTGTAGGTGTTTTTGCTTGGGTGTTTCGCCCAGGTAGAGCGGTAAATACGCCGAAAAAATCGCAGAATATGGAGAGACGTAGTTGTTGACACTTCCGTGAGTGTTCCTCGAAAAAAAGCACTCTGACGTGAAGTCCGACGCCAGAGTGCCAAGGAGGTTATATATTTAATCCTAAGAACCTGTATATCATAAGCTGGTCCTGTAGGGTGCCAAAAATTTCCGGAGTTGTCGAATCGCAGCGTTTTTGCGTGACGCAACAGTGCCAATCGGACATTGAACGATCTCGGCAACTTCTTGGTAAGACAATCCTTGAACTTCTGTCAGCCGAAACACTAATTGATGTTCTTGCGACAGTTTGTTGATTGCCGCCTGAATTGCCTCGTAAGTCTCCTTAGCGATAAGCAACGCCTCTGGAGAGTAGTCGGTGTCTGCGATAGCAACCGCAATGGGGTGAGAGTTTTCATCTTCATCGCTATAGGGGGCATCTAAAGATTCGATCTGCGGTGTTCTCTGGTCCTTCGCTAACTGTTTTAAACATACGTTCTTAGCGATGTGATAAAGGAACGTTCTAAATTTCGCAATTGGGCGATACGTTGGCACACAACGCCACACCCGTAGGAACGTTTCTTGACAGAGGTCTTCCGCGAGCGTCCGGTTTTTGACAAATCGATAGATAAAATTTAAAGTGTTTGTATAGTGTCGATCGGTTAAAATTCGGAATGCGTCTCTGTTTCCGTCCTGCACAGAGAGCATCAACTGTTCGTCAGTGTGTAACATGCTTGTCTCCTCAAAAGAGGAGTTTCTCAAGCGAAGGCGTGCAACCCTCCTTCCGTTCCGCAACGGAGGATGCCTGCTTGTTCACTCCTCGGTCTATGCCTTCTCCATAATCGAGTCCTATTCCAATAACGGCACGCATTGGCATTGGCAATTTTAAATGCCCGTGTCTTCAGGGAGATCCAATCTCCCAAAGAATTGTCACGTTCATCTCCAGCGTGAGGCGTTGCCTCCGTTAAACGCAAAACGTACTGACGCATTTTGAAAACTCCTTTCTAAGTTTGTCCGTCAGAGAGAGGTAGTGTTTTATACCCCTTTTTCGGTGATTAAAAAGATTCATTTAAAGTTTAACCCCTATATTTTGAAACAATTCATTTAAAATTAAAAAAATATTTGTGCCTCTTGATTTAATCCCTAAAACCTGCCAGGATACCCCTCATACCCTCGTCGGCTGAAAGGGTTCCAAAGACAGCGAGGACTGTCCTGTGGTGATAAGTTCAGCGATGAGTTGTCCTGTAATCGGCGCGAGAAGAATACCATTTTTGAAATGTCCCGATGCTAAAACGACGTTGTCATACCCGGGCAGGTAACCGAGAAGCGGTCCCTTTTTAGCGTAAGGACGTAGACCGACCCACGTTTGCACGAAAGTGCTATCGGCAAGTTGGGGCGCGATGGCAATTCCTGCGTCAATCAGCTGCTTGGCACCGTCCACGGTTGCGGTCTTGTCATAGCCGACAAATTCGACCGTCGCTCCGAGTAGGATTTTGCCGTCGGCTCTCGGTACAATGTAGATACCAAGCCCATCGATGGTTCGCTCGAAAGGCGGTGGCATCGCTTCAACAAGGACGATCTGCCCTTTCGCAGGTTCAACGTGAATCGGAACGTCAAGTTGAGCCGTAAGCACCCCTGTCCAGCAGCCTGCGGCGATTACGAACGTGTCGGCGTAATAGGTCTCACCGTTCACGACGACACCAACGACGTGTTCCTCGCCGTCCTCCCTCACTCGAATAAAATCACTGACAGGATTACCGACTTGGAATTGCGCACCGAGTTTTGATGCACCCTTAGCAAGTGCAGCCACCATCTTTGGGTTACGGACTTGCGCGTCTTCCGGAAACAGAACGCCACCCGCGATAGATTTTGAGAGGGCAGGTTCCAATTCCCATGCTTGTTCTGCCGTTAGAACTTCCGCTGAAAAGCCGCGTTTCGCGCGCCGGTCTGCGAGACCGATTAATCCTGCCGCTTCAGCAGAATCGAAGAATACCGACAGTGTCCCGGATTCGATCAACTCAATATCTATCTGGGTCTCTGCTCGGAGTTCTTCCGCTAACGCCGGATAGAGTGCAAGGCTCGCTCGGCATAGAGTTGGATACGGCTCATGTGTTGAGGCATGTGAAGTCAAAATGCCTGCACCTGCCCATGAGGCTTCTGTCCCAACAGCGGATGCTTTGTCGATCACTAACGATTTCACATTTCGTTTAGCGAGATCGTAAGCGATGTTACATCCGATAATGCCCGCACCGATAATGATGACATCGGCATGATTTTGGCTCAAGGTATCCTCCATTTTACCAGAGAATCAAACAACAACTTAAGAATAGTTTAGCACATTATCGGTCTCTTGTCAATCTCACCTGCCGAGGTCTTAGGGCTATTCAGTTTTCCATTCTTCGGTCTCGTTTTTGCCCCAGGCCCGGTAGGTGCGGTTTCCTAACCAGGGTTCCCACCCGTTACTGGAAGGGACACCGGATCGCAAAAAAAGGCATAAAATCCCATAATTTCTTAAAACTGAATGACCCTGCCGAGGTCTATGGACATTCCAGTTCTACCATCCATACACATTTTCGGATGCACTTTTGGGGTAATGTAGATTGAGGCTTGAAATTTCAACGGATTCCGTGTATAATTACTATGATTCTCGTAAAGTAGACGCTCTCAAATCCGATGATGCTGAAATAAATTCTTCCTGTAGGAGCGAGTTTTACTCGCGATTCTCCTACGGATACGAAAGGTTTTGTATTAAATGACCCTTGGAAAAGTTACCGGGACAATCGTCGCGACGCAGAAAGATGAGAAATTAATCGGCAGCAAACTGATGGTTGTCCAAAATGTGGATCTCAACGGAGAAGTTGATCGGATATATACTGTCGCTGTAGATGCTGTGGGTGCGGGTATCGGCGAGATTGTCCTCGTCGCCACCGGCAGTTCCGCGCGTCAGACCGCAGTGACAGGCAACAAACCGGTCGATGCCGTAATCATGGCGATTGTTGATACCGTAGAAGTCGCTGGAAAAGTCCGGTTTCAGAAGTGAAGAACGATGAAGACCGCAACCGAAAGGGAACGCGTCCGTGCTGAAACACTCCACCGACGCGAGACACTCTCCTCAGAAGAGCGGAGGCGGCTCAGCCAGCGTATCGTTGATTCCACTGCACACTGGATACAGCGTCAGGGTTTCGACGCTGTGATGCTCTATCTGAATATGAGAAGTGAAGTTGAAACCACTGGTTTGTTTGAAGGGTTACTTAATTCAGGCAAGCAGGTGTGCGCGCCTGTTGTAGATACACAGCAGTTGGAACTCATACCAAGACGGATTCTGAATCCGAGAACGGAGTTAGTGCGCCATTCCTACGGCATGTTGGAACCGAGCACGGCATGCCCAATCTTTCCCACCGAACACCTTCACCTCATCGTGGTTCCCGGTATCGCTTTCGATTGTAATGGGTATCGTCTCGGATACGGCAAAGGGTTCTACGACCGATTTCTTGCGAAGTATCCACACGCCGTTGCGATTGGGTTGGCGTATGGGGTCCAACTCGTAGAAAATACGTTCCCACAGGCGTGGGATGTGCCCGTCCAGCACATTTTCACAGAGACCGGTAGGATAGGAATATAATTACTTCGCGTCAATAAAGGGTCTCAACTTCTCCAGCGTCTTTTCCCCAATACCTTTGACATTCTGGAGAGCATCCACACTGGCAAACGGGCCGTGTTGCGTCCGATAGTCAACAATCCTTTGTGCCATCCGCGTACCGATGTTCGGGAGGGCTTGGAGTTCTTCCGCAGAGGCGGTGTTGATATTGAGAAGTTCGGGGGTGCTGGGTACCAACGTCTCTGTGGTTTGTTGGTTTTGTGGACGTTCCTCGTTCGGGACGGCGATTAAATCCGGTTTTCCAAGGAACACAGCAGGGGCAAACCGCCGCACCCCCCAAAATCCGCTACCAGCTAATATCAGTATCATGAGAAAAGTAACCGCTTTCCAATAATGGCGTTCAACGGCATCCGGTACGTTATTCATCCCTGTTTTCCTCAAGAGATAGCACCTGATTTGCTTGGACACTTCTGATTAACTGCTTTTTTCCACTTTGCCACTGCACTTCAATACTATCCACCTGTTCGTAATCCCCGATTCCGAAATGGAGTGTAAGATCTTGCTGTGAAAGGTAGCCGTCTCCGCTCCGTACCTCACGTATCTGTGTGAGTTTTTCCGTCGTGATCTTGACCCGCGTGCCGATCGCATCCGTGGAACCGTTTGTTGCAGTCAATCGGATCTGTAGCCAGTTTTTTCGGTTGCCGCCATCGTTGCGTAAAAGACGTGGTGCCGTATTGGAATTGGTCACCACGATGTCGATGTCACCATCTAAATCGTAGTCCGCGAAAGTAGCACCCCGACTTACGTCCGCCAACTTCATACCCGGACCGAGAGTTTCAGAGACTTCGGTAAAAGTGTTGTCATAGTTATTTCGGAAGAGTAGATTGCGTTGCCCGTAGGTGCCTTCCAATTCAATCGCGGCGAGATTCTCGTGTAGATGCCCGTTGGCAACAAAGATATCTTGGTATCCATCGTTGTCGTAATCAATAAAAGCGGTTGCCCAACCGAGATAGGGATAGGTGAGTTGCGCCGTTTTTGTCATGGCTGTTGCGTCTGTAAAGAAGCCATCAGCGTCGTTATGGTAGAGCGTGTTCGTCTGTAGGGCGTAGTTGGTGACGGTGAGGTCGAGCCAACCGTCGTTATTCCAATCCCCAAAGGCAGTGCCCATTCCATTTTCAGCGGCACCGTCTTCGCTGAGTGCTACGCCAACCATGAAACCGACCTCCTCAAAAGTGCCGTCACCGTTGTTCTGATAAAAGAGGTTTTCTGTAGAATCGTTAGCAACATAGATGTCGAGTGCACCGTCGTTATTATAGTCTCCCCAGACAACGCCTAAGCCTTTGCCGGTCGTGTTGTAAATACCCGCTGTTTTTGTAACGTCGGTGAACGTGCCGTCACCGTTGTTGCGATAAAGCGTATCGGATTGGGCGATGAAGTTATCGGGTTCGCAATAGGCACGAATTCCCTTCTCCTTGAGTCCGCACCACGGATTTTCATCGATGTCATAAACGATGTAGTTAACGACGTAGAGGTCGAGATTGCCATCTCGGTCATAATCAGCGAAGGCGCAGCTCGTGCTCCAACGTGGCTCCGTCACACCCGCAGATTCCGCGACCTCCGTAAACGTCCCATCGCCGTTGTTGCGATAGAGCCGGTTAGTCCCATAGTTTGTAACGTAAAGATCCAGTTTGCCATCGTTATTGTAGTCGCCTACGGCGCATCCATGTCCGTAGCCAGTATCCCCGACACCTGCTTTTTCGGTTACATCCGTGAATGTGCCATCGCCGTTATTTTCGTAGAGGCAGTTGGTTGGAACCTCTCGCGAGACATAACCCGGGAGTGGCGCACTGTTAACAAAGTATAAATCCGGGTCGCTGTCCCCGTCGAAGTCAAAAAAGGCGGCACCGGAACCCAGCGTTTCCATAAAATACTTCTGTCCACTCCGTCCATCAACGTGTTTCCAATGAATCCCAGCTTCCTGCGTTACATCGACGAATTGAATCCCAGTATCCGCACTCACAGTCCGAATAGGAATACCTTGTGCGACAGTTGCGATTAGAATCAGAATTAAGATGCTTGTTATGCTATTTGGTCTTTTCATTTACCTGTTTTATTTTTACGAGTGTCTGTCGAAAGGCATCATTTCCGGGGTCCATTTCGATGGCGCTCCGAATCGCTTTCAACGCTTTTTGATGCGCGCCTGCCTGAAAGTAGGCTAAAGCGAGGGTATGTAGGTATTTCGGGACAGGAGCCAAGCGGACAGCCTTTTCAGCTAAGGCGATGGTTTCTTGGATGTGAGCCGCTTTTTTAACAGGCGATGCTAAAGCAGAAGCACCTTGACCCGTCTCCTCAAGATAGAGCGTTGCCAATCCGTTTAGGGCATAATGCGCCTCTGCGTCTAACTTTAAAGTTGCCTGATACGCGGTAATTGCTTTCTCAAATTCGCCGCGACGGTGGTGGATGGCCGCGATGCCGATCTGGGCATGAACTAATGAGGTATCATAGACGAGAGTGGTTTTGTATTCCGCAAGTGCTTCATCGAACCGGGCTTGCGAATAATAGACTGCCCCTAATCCTGCGTGCAGAGCGGCTTGCTCTGGCGCAATCGCAATCGCACTGCGATAGGCTTTTTCTGCTTCGTCAAACTTGTGCTCGCGAAAGTAGAGTCTGCCGAGTTTATAGTGTGCCGCGGCATATTCTGGTTGGAGCTTGACTGCTGCCTGATACGCCTCGAGTGCCTTACCGAATTTTCCATGCTTTTCGTAAGTGAGTCCGAGCTGATATTGTTTGCGAGGATTGCTCGGTTCGTTAAGAATCGCGCGCTCGCGGGTGTCGATCTCTTGGGCGATTGCGTTTAAACGACGGTAGGTTTCCATAGCGCGCTTGCCTTCTGCTACTTGCTTTAACCGGAACAGTGCCTGCGCGAGGTTATAGTGTGCCCCGATATGGTTGGGTTGCTGCGCGATGACGCTGCGGTATAGCTCAACGGCGCGCTCGAATTCCCGTTGCTTTGAGGCAATTAAGCCCAGACTGTAGGAAGCCGCCGTAAAATTACGGTCCAGCCGAATCGCCTTTTCTAACAGAGGGCGTGCTTTGTCGAGTTCTCCCTGTTTTTGGTAGATGGCACCTAAGTTCCCATTTGCCATAGAAAGTTCAGGATTCAAGGCTAACGCCGATTCATAATATTGGATTGCCTGCGCCTGCTGTTTGACGGCTTCATAGCAGGAGGCGAGATTCGTCATCGCTTCCGAGAGTTTCGGTGAAAGGTTAAGCGTCTGATGGTAGGCTTCTATGGCTTCCGCGAACCGAGAGGCTTTCTGATAAGCGGCTGCGAGTCCAACCTGTATTTGGACGGAGTCTGGATGGTTTTGGCTGAGTTTTCGATAGAGATCAATTGCTTCAGCATTACGCCCCGTTCGTGTATAGAGCAAGGCAAGATTTGCTTCAGCTTGTAACAGTCCCGGAGCGATATCCAGTGCCTGCTTGAGAGCAACTTCCGCTTCAGCAAATTTACCGATTTGGATGTAAACGGTTCCGAGACCGGCGTAGGCTTTGGCAGATACGGGGTCGCTTTGAATGGCGTGCTGAAAATACTGAAGTGCCTGCGTGTAGTGTCCTTGCTGTGCCGCTTGCATACCGAGCGCGTGAAGATCTTCGGGTGTTTGTGCGGTAGTGTTCCACGCGACGCTGACGAAAACGATTAGGAGAAAGGCAAGAAACGGAACTCCCTTTTGCGACATAACGGTTTATCCTCCACCGCCAATTGTAGCCTGAGATGGCATATCGCGTCAAGGGTTTGTTGTGTTCGGGTAGGTTTATTTTCGGTAAAACCTAAAAATAGCTCTCACTGCGAAGCAGTCTCAATAGAAGCGAACACCTCTACCTCCGCTGGCGAGGTTTGTACCCTCGTCTCTTTAGGAGGATTTTGAGGAACCAGGCCCGGTGGGTGTGGTTTCGTGAAGATTGTTTTTTTAATTCGGCAATATTTGTTTTTCCCAGGTCCGGTAGGTACGGTTTCCTAACCGCACCGGATATAGTTATGGAATTACCGAATTATTTTTTTTAACTTCATCTAGCCGCACCGAGCATCGGTAAAAATTACCCGATTAAATTCTTAATCTTTATTAGCGGACTATGTGTGTAAAAAGGGACTTAGGTTAATTCTATAGTTTGGAATTGATTAATATCGCTTTTTCAGTGTGCCCCATGTCGTCGTCAACTTACCTTGTTTTTCTGCACAGATTACTTTGCAGTGAAAAACCTTTTGGATTTCATTCTTTTACAACCCACGTTTTTCGACACATCTCATCCTGATCGTTGTGTGAACTTTCTATTATCCTGAAAATCCTTGACTCCTGTAAATCCTGATTCAGACAATTAACCCCGGATGATGCTTAAACAACTCATTCAAAATACTCATCTTCGTTAAACTTCGTCCACGATTCAAAGATAGGAAAGGGTCGAGGAAAATCGTCATTGTCAATATTCAACTTGAACCGTATCTTTTCGCTATCGAAGAGATTCTGAATCGAAATGGAGATCCCTGAAGTCCCGATACAGTTGTCGCACTGCGTCGGGAGGATTTGGACCGAACGCGGGGTGTCGAAATAAATTCTGTATTCTGAACCCGATTTTTCGACGCTGTAATCGTCTGCCAAAATCTCCCACTCGCTCAAGGCGGTATTGCCTTCGGCATATTGTGCCCAGAGACCGACACCGCTAAAGAAATCGAGAATGACCGCTTTCCTCTTATTCGCGTCTCTGGAAGGGTCAAATTGCCGAAATGAACGTCCCTTTAGTTCTGCTTTTACCACTTGTGCCTCATCGCTATCCACTGGTAGCAATGGGTTCGCGCAAGAAAAAAGAATTAGGCAGATGAACGCGAGCATAGAAGACACGAAGCATATTTTTTTGTTTGTTTTCGAGAGATGACATGGACGCATGTGTATTTCCTCCAGTGTATTTCTTATTGTGCAAATTTAGCGTTAAACGAACCAGATTTTCAAAAGAAATAATGGGACACCTGAAAAAATTGAATTGTGCTTGATTCATAACCCCTCCTCTGCTAAAATGGGCGGTGAATTCACAACTGGAGAGGATGTTATGCAAGAAATTGTGGTAGATTCAGCGAAATTACACGATTTCGCTCGGACGCTTTGTGAAAAGGCTGGGTTGCGTTCGGAAGACGCGGAGACAATCGCGAAACATCAGGTGCTAACGGATTTGAGGGGTGTGCATTCACACGGCACACGCGCTTTACCGGGGTATCTCAACCTCATTCTTGATGGAAAAATGAACCCACAACCTGAACTCAACCTCGCGACAGAAGGACCGAGCTTTGCCGTTGTTGACGGAGATAACGGGATGGGGCATCTGGCAAGCACATTCGCAATGGAGACGGCGATAGAGAAGGCAAAGACAACGGGTATCGCTGCCGCAGGGGTTCGCAACGCCGGTCATTTCGGTGCGGCGGCATGCTACGCAATTATGGCGGCATCGCAACAGATGATCGGGTTTTCAACGACGAACACAGGGGGTGCCTCTATTGTTGCGCCCGGTGGTGCGGAAGCCGTGGTCGCTAACAATGCGATGAGTTACGCCTTACCTACCGGCGACGGACATCCGGTTGTCTTGGATATGGCGTGCGGTGTTTCCGCATGGGGGAAGATCGGCACACTCCGAATGTATGGCAAACCGATTCCCGAAGGTTGGCTGATAGATGAGACAGGTCAGCCTACCAATGATCCAGAGAAGGGACGTTTCCTCGCACCTGCGGCGGGACCGCGAGGTTACGGATTGGCATTCATCATGGGCATCTTAGCGGGTCCTTTGAGCGGTGGTTTGATGGCGTGTAATAAAGCAGGCGACCCGTCTGAACACTTCTTTTTCGCGATGGATGTGGCGAGTTTCACAGACTACGAGGGTTACGTTGCGGAAATCCAGCGAGGTATCGACAAGATTCACGCCTCGAAAACAGCAGAAGGCGTGGAACAGGCATATCTTCCCGGCGAAATTGAGTGGAATAATTACGATAATTACCTTGAGAACGGCATCCCAATCCACGTAGACCATCTACGCGGCCTCGCTGGCATTGCTGAGAAGTTGGATATTCCTATTTATTGGGAGTGGTAGGAGAAGGACAAAAACGGGTCAATATCTCAATCCACGATTAGAAGTAGAGGAGGGTAGCGGAACAATATGGAAGAAACCAAAGAAACTGTATCAGGCGGCACCCTTCCTGATTGGGAGGTCGACGATTTACCTGCACCGCCGCCGTATCAATTTGGGAAAGCGTTTCGGAATATCTTAGGTCCCGGTATCATTGCGTTAGGCGGTTCAATTGGGAGTGGTGAATGGCTGCTGGGTCCTGCGATTACTGCACAATACGGCGGCACATTGCTCTGGATCGCAACAATTGCCATCCTGCTTCAGGTAATCCTGAACACAGAAGCGATCCGATATACGCTCTATACCGGCGAGCCGATGATGAGCGGTTACATGCGGTGTAAACCCGGTGCCCCTTTCTGGATGTCTTTCTATTCGGGTATAAACTTTTTCGGGATTTGGCCCGGTTGGGCAATGACAGCTGCAACAGCACTCGCTGCGGCATGGCTCGGCTATATGCCACAGGAGACAACTGAGTTCGTGAAAGGAGATGAGAGTACGGTCCGCATCTTCGCATATCTCATCTTTTTTTCCTGTCTGGGAATTGTGCTGTTCGGCGGGAAGATTTATAACTCGCTTGAGAAGGTGTCACTCTTTATGGTGGTTTGGATTATCGGCTACCTTGTCATCGTCGATCTGTTTATGGTGTCACCGAGCACATGGTGGAAAGTTATCAAAGGTTTCTTGAGTTTCGGCGCATTTCCTACGGGAGGGGAAGAAGAACAGGTCAATTGGTTGTTGGTGGGTGCGTTCGCAGCGTATGCTGGAAGCGGCGGCTTAGGGAATGTCGGTATCACCCATTACGTCCGCGATAAAGGATGGGGCATGAGCAGTCTTGTGGGTGCGATTCCCTCCATGATCGGTGGACAGCACGTGACGCTCTCACACTGGGGCAAAGTGTTTCGCATCACACCAGAGAACCTCAAACGGTTCAAGGAGTGGTGGAAATATGTCCGATTTGAACAGTATTATATTTGGATGATCGGGTGTTTCTTCGGGATTGCGTTGCCCGCAATGCTGACCTTGCAGTATGTACCTGTAGGACAGGAGATGGGAGAGTGGTCGGCTGCTGCAATGCAAGCGCAGGGACTTGAGGCGAAGGGCGGTAGAATTATGTGGTATCTCACACTGCTCTGCGGGTTCTGGGTGCTGTTTTCGACGCAGCTCGGTGGCGTAGACGGTGTGCCGCGCGGCTTTACCGATATTATTTGGACCGGCGTGAGGCGTGCGCGAAACATGGGTGAGAACAGCGCAAAATGGATTTACTATCCCATACTCGGCGTTTATATCATCTGGGGCATCATCGCGATGTATCTCGCAAAACCGTTCTTCATGATTCTCGTATCGGCAACCGTTGGCGGGTATCTGCTCGTATTTTCGGCGTTACATACGCTCTACGTGAACCGGAAATTTTTACCGCCAGAGATACAAGCCCCCTTGTGGAAACAGATTGGACTCGTATTGTGCGCAGGTTATTATTCGATCTTCGGAACGATTACCGTCTATCAAAAAGTGCTTGTGCCTTATGTTTTCCCGATTTTTGGGTAGAACGTTCACGGATGGGTAGGGGTAGTCACAAGACCTACCCCTACAAATAATCCTGACCGTAACGCTAATAGCGTGACTTCAAGATGCCCCACGTTGTTGCCACTTTACCTTCAGGTTCAACACCCCAAGGTGTCACATTGTCTTGGAAATACTCGTATTCAACCTCTAAGGAACCGACACCTGAGGCAACACCGGCATAAATTCCGAGCCACAGCGGTGGTGTCAGCTTAAAGTCACCTTCCCCGAAATCTGTCCAGTCGTCATTTGCGTCCATTTTATACCACCCGGTGTAATGATCGTTCTCTTTCTTGAGCCTGAGGAACAACTCAGTGTCCCCAAAATCCGGACGCCACGGCGGATCAGGTGGCCCCAAACCTGCCTCTTTGGTTTGGAACTGGAGTTGCCCTTTAGCCCCCGCATCGCGCGACCAAAATTTGATGGTGACCCAGTTATCGTCCTTTGGGCTTTTGACGAGGAGTCCATTCACACCCGAATCGGTATCCCATTTGGAAAAGAAATGGGTTTCGACATCAAACATATCGGCATCCGTTTCCTGATAGAGGAAGTGGGATTCATCCGTTGCCCAGATGTTTCGATTGACTTCACTGTCAATATACAGGTAATCCTCGCGGGTTTCACCGACATCCCAATCCGGGGGTTCGTTTTGCCACTTCCAATTTGGATTTTGCAGTTTCCCCTTCTCGAATGGATCCCCGAAGGATTCGTCTGCGGCGTTTGCTATGCAGACAACGCTGAACATGAGTAAGCAAACGAGCGCAGTATAACAGAAATTTTGGTTTTTCATACTGTAATCTCCTTTTGTTTTGTCCGCCCTGAAATTGGGATAGACTTTGTTCGTAGTAGGACAATTCATTGTCTGTTTAGGGCACTATTCCTACAGGTCAGATTTATGAGCCTTGTTTAAATCATGCCTCAACAATTGCTTCCACAAGGCTTTCGACGGATGCCTCCTTTGCCATCACATCAACCCGTACATCACGCGCCAGTGCCGTTTCCTGCGTTGTGGGACCGATCACGGCGACTTTGACATTCGCGAGTAACGCTGTAGGTGCGTGCGCGGGAAACATTTCCAAGAAATTCGTAACCGTTGAGGAACTGGTGAATGTGACGAGATCAATTCTGCCGTTCAAAAGATCGGTTTCAATTTCATCACTATTTTCGCTTGCCACTTTGACGGTATCGTAGAGAGGCATGTCATCGACCTGTGCACCCTGCTCGCGCAAACCATTGGGCAGATCGGCAGTGGCAATTTTGGCGCGAGGAAGTAGAATTTTCTTTCCGCTTACATCTCCTATTTCAGTAGCAATCGCACTTCCACGGGCGTGAGAAGGAACAAAGTTGGGGTGGATACCGATACGATTTAGAGTTTCCACCGTTTTCGCACCAACTGCACAGACGTTGCTCTCACCGAATGCGCGTGCGTCCTTTCCGTTTTCTCGGAGACGTTCATAGAAAATTTCAACGGCGTTGACGCTCGTGAAGATAACCCAATCGTATCCGTTAGGAGAGGGTATGTTCACACCGTCAATAGGTTGAATCTGTATCGTAGGGAATTGGATGACCTCTGCGCCGTTTGCCTCCAACAGTTCTGCGAATTCGCTTGCTTGTGCCCGGGCGCGCGTAACGAGTATCCGCTTCGCGAAGAGCGGTTTGGTATCAAACCAGCGAAGTTGCTCGCGTAGCCGGTTCACTTCTCCCACAACGATAACCGCTGGACTTATGAGTTCGGCTTCCTCCACCTTTTCCACAATATCGGTAAGCGTGCCTTGGACGACGTGCTGTTGCGGTGTCGTTCCGACACGAACTAAACTGACAGGCGTTTGTGGATCTCTACCGTGTGCTGTCAGCCGTTCCACAATCTGGCGAAGGTGCGCAACTCCCATGTAGACAACGAGCGTATCAACGGCTGTGGCGAGATGTGCCCAATTGATGTTTGAATCTGGACGCAGTGCCGCAGAATGCCCCGTGACAAAAGCGACGGATGAGGCATAGTCGCGATGTGTGACCGGAATACCTGCATAAGCGGATGCGGCAATCGCGGATGTGATACCTGGAACGACCTCGAATGGGATACCGGCTTCTGTGAGAGCAACCGCCTCTTCACCACCGCGTCCAAAGATATATGGATCGCCGCCTTTCAGACGCACGACGATTTTACCGGCTTTGGCGTGTTCAACCAGCAGATGATTAAGTTCATTTTGACGTGTCGTTCGGATTCTTGGATCGGGGGCTTTGATTTTTTCGGTGTGCGCCGGGCAGTGTTCCAACAGGTCATCGTTGAGCAACAGATCATAGATGACAACATCAGCGCGCTGAAGGCACTCTACACCTTTGAGCGTGATGAGTTTTCTATCGCCGGGACCGGCACCGACAATGTAAACAATACCTGTGTGCGATCTTTGATTTTTAATTTTTCCTTGCGGTTCGATGAGGCGGGTCTGAATCTTCGCGCGCCTTTCCATAGATCCGCCCTCCATTTCATTACGGGCTAAGTTTTCGATTATACCTTTTAGAGTATGCTTTCTCAACAGGAAACCGTACTATATCAATCCAAGTTGCTACCTAATAGGTCATGGACATTTCAATGCGGATTTTTCAAGGAAAACATCTCTTTACACCCCGTAGGGGTGGTATTGCTTCGCAGTGAGAATAGAAAATCGGGTCTTCAAGGGGCTGCACCCCGTACGGGTGCTATGTAAATGGAAACTGGCAACTTAGGTTATATCAGTTCAGTTGCCCCACTATTCCGAAGTTTTTCAGCAACAACTCCACCTAAGTGCCGTGCTGTATCTGGTGTTCCGATGCTGCTTTCCACAATGCGGCGCGTGCCGTCTGGGTGACAAACCGCACCGATGAGCGAGAGTTCACCGTTGACATGTTTCGCATGCGCGCCAATCGGCACATGGCATCCACCGCCGAGGTTTTCCAAGACAGTTCTTTCCGCTGTGATTTCTGCCGTTGCTGACGTATCGTTCAGTGGCAGAAGCAGTTGTTCAACCCTATCGTTACCTTCCCGCACTTCTATTCCAAGCGCGCCTTGTCCGACCGCCGGGACCATCTGTTCCGGGTCAAAGAATTGTGTGATAATTTCTGGCTCGAGAAGACGTTTGATGCCTGCCGCGGCGAGGATGATCCCGTCAAGGTCGGTTTCGTGAAGTTTGCGCAACCGCGTATCAATGTTGCCTCGAACATCAACGACTCGCAGATCTGGACGGATATAGAGGAGTTGTGCTTTTCGGCGTGGACTTGTCGTGCCGATCTTTGCACCTTCCGGCAAACCGCCTAAAGGCACGCCTGTGTCTGTGATAAGCACATCGCGTGGGTCTTCTCGTGTCGGGATGGCGGCAATGCAAAGCCCTTCTGGCAATTCTGTCGGGAGATCTTTCAAGCTGTGGACAGCAAGGTCGATGTCGCCAGCCAAAAGAGCGTTTTCTATCTCTTTGGTAAAAATACCCTTACCCAGTCCAACTAACGAGCGGTTTTGAATCGCATCACCGGTGGTTTTAATGGTTTTGAGGGAGACTTCCAAGGTGGGGAAATGGCGTTCCAGTTGATTCTTGATGAATTGTGCCTGCCAAAGTGCGAGTTGGCTGCCGCGTGTGCCAATTACGAGCGAGTTGTGCATTTTTTTTATTCATCGTTAACATCCAAAGCGAACAATTCCTGTAACGCTTGGACATACTGCCCGTGATCGGCATCGCCGTCGTTAACAGCGCAGCGTAGGTTCTGCATCGGATGATGGAGCAGTTTTTTAACGATTGCCTGCGTCATAGAGGCGATGGCTTCCTCTTGCGGATCGGAGAGTGTTGTTTTATAGAAGCACGCTTGCAATTCGGTGTCGGCTATCTCTCGAAACTGCTGGTGCAGTGCTTTAATCGTAGGATTGACTTGAAAGATTTGCAATTGGTCATAGAACCGTTTCGCTTCTTCAGAGACAATCTGTTCTGCGCGGATTGCTTCCTGTTGCCGGTCTTGGAGGTTTGAGGCGACAACGGCTTCCAGATCATCAATATTGTAGAGGAACACCGAGTCGAGTTTACTCACATCCGGCTCGATGTCGCGTGGAACAGCGATGTCAATGAGAAACATATATCGGTGCTTCCGTTTCCGCATGATGTCGGCGAGAGGCTGTCGTTTGATGAGATAATCGGGAGCATTGGTAGAACTAATGACTATATCGGCATCAATGAGGAAGTTGAGGTCGCTATCGTAGGCGAGAGGCGTTCCATTGAACTTCTCTGCTACTTTAACTGCCCGTTGGTATGTCCGATTTGCAACAATCACGTTGGAGACCCCGTTTGCAACGAGATGCTTTGCTGTAAGCTCGCTCATCTCTCCTGCACCGATGATCGCAACGGTCTTACCTTCGAGTGTATTGAAGATCTTTTTGGCGAGTTCGACAGCAGCGTAACTAATGGAGACAGCACCCGTGGTGATAGTCGTTTCAGATCGGATGCGTTTGCCAACGCTAAAGGCTTTGGTGAAAAGGCGGTTGAGAATAGCACCCGTGCTACCTGCTGAACGTGAGGTATCGTAGGCATCTTTGACTTGACCCAGTATTTGGGACTCACCGACAACCATAGAATCCAAACTCGATGTCACTCTGAAGAGGTGCTGGATCGTCTCCAAGTTATGATGGAGATACGTCCATTTCTTCAGCGATTCCATATCAATCTGATGGCATCGGGAGAGGAATTCAGCCAGCACCTTGGTGGCGGCTTCGGCAGTCCGCACTGAATTCAGGACTGCATAGACTTCTACCCGGTTACAGGTGGAGAGGATCACTGCCTCTTCGACCTGATCAGATTCACGCAAGTATTGATGGGATTCAATGAGTTGTTCTTCGGAAAACGCCAACCTTTCTCTGAGTTCGATGGGCGCGACGTGATGGCTGGTTCCGATAGAGACGATGTGATTCATTCCTTTTACCAAAAAATCCAAAGAGGTGAAACATCCTACATACGTTTGCTAAATTATATCACATATCAGCGGTTGTGTCAAATTTAGATAAGGTGATGATAGGGTTATTCAGTTTTCATCCCAGACCCGGTAGATGCGGTTTCCTAACCGCACCGAGTATGGTTATGGAATTACCGAGAATGCCCTTAACGATATGTATGCATGCTATCTAAAAAGAGATCTACACCAACGTAGGTGCAGAGGACAGCGACGAAACCAACGATTGCGGCATACGCCGCTCTACGTCCGTGCCAGCCCCAGAGTTGGCGGATACCGATTTGTGCGACATAGATAAGCCACGTCACCAAAGTAGAGATTACCTTCGCATCGAGCCATCTCCACGGCACATCTCGGATATATTGCGTCCAGAGACTCCCGACAATAACTCCCATTGTCAGTAAAATGACACCCAAAATTGTGCAACGATATCCAAGTTCGTCGGAGATACCGAGAGAGGGGAGGAGGTTATCAAAAAGCGCGTCCGTCTTTCTGCGGATTTTCCGTTCGGCTATGAGATACATCAGTCCGAACCCAAAGGCAGCGATGAACGCAGCATAAGCGAGAAAAATAAGTGTCGTATGTGCGAGAAGCCAGTAGGTTTGAAGTGGTTCTGGGAGCGCAGCCGTGTGTGTGGCGAAACTATATGAGATGAGTATCGCAATGAAGGCAACCGGCATCACAAAGCTACCGAGTGTGCGGAGGCGTGTCAAACGCACGATGAGCAGATAAATCAACGTGATTGCCCATGCAAAAAAGGCGGTGGAGTCCGTCCAGTGCGTCATTGGAAAATGCCCCTGTTGTAGCCACCACAGCGCGATAAAAACGCTCAAAAAGGCGAAGCCAATGATGGTACACCAAAAGGCGATCAGTTCGATTGTTGGACGAATTACGGATGCTTCGGTCCGATTCCCAATCGCCAACGAGAGCGTCTGAAAGATGCCTGCAGCTAAGTATATCAAAAGAGTGACGAGAAACAAAAAATTTATCATAAGACTGCTGTCAAAATACAGAAACAGTTATTTAGTGCTGTGCGTCTAACAATGTTGAAGTAAAAGTATTCGCGCGTTTCAGTTTCCCCTGTCGAACCCAGTTGAAAAGGCATTCGGCGGAACATCCAGGATTTGTGAGACCGAGACAACATGTCTGCGGTTGTGTGTTGTTCGTTTCAACAGTGTTGATAAGCACTTCAAAGAAGTCGGCACGCCTTTTAGGAGTCGGAAAAGCCTTGAGGATCTCAGAGCGGCGCGTTCCCAGGAATTCGATGAATACCCCATAGCCGTTGTTTTCAAACTGATTCGTGAGTTTTTTATGTAGATGTTTCACCTTGTCAATGCCTCTGCTGCTGCGTGCCGATATACTAATTATTAGGTTGTCATCTATGATGAGTTTAGGGGTGAAGTGCGTGCCAGCATCCGGTGCATCAAGATATTCCCGAATGAATGTCCCTTCGCTTCTGCATTGGTCAATTCCTCCCTGATAAGGGGGGGTGATGCTCAAAAGTCTATCTACAGCGGAAAACTTATCTGCAATAACGAGGAACGCATCTTCAAGGTGATGCGGTTTCGCTGCGTCGGGTGCCATACATAACACCGATGCACCGCACTGGCGTAAGAGCGAGACACGCCGTTCAATTGCTGGTGTTTTCTGCTCACATAAGATAATACACGGACGATTTTCCAACAGGAGATACACCGGGTAAGGAAGTCCTTGATTCGCAATCGGCACTGGTTCGCCATCTTCGTATCCGAGTGTATAGAGCGAAGTGGCGCGGAGGGTCTCTTCAAGATGTTCACGGATGCGGCGACTCGTCGCCGGGCTTTTACCGCTCGTCGAGATACTCAACAGAATCTCACCATCCGTTACGACAGAAGCAGCGGCGAAGGTGCATTGTGGGATCACGTCAACGACGTTGACTAAGCGGATTTTGTTCTTGTCGTGCGCTTTGGCGAAAACAGCGGAGTTAATATCTGTAAAATCGGTCGCCGCGCAGACGAGAAAGTAACCTTGTGTGTCGTCAGCCGCCAACTGTCGCTTGTGCCAGCGAATTGTGCCGATATTTGCGAGAAACGTCAACAATTCCGTTGCATCGGGGCTGATGACGGTAACATCGCCACCACTGAGAAGCATCGCGACAACTTTCCGTTCCGCGACGGTTCCACCGCCAACAACAAGGCATTTCCGGTCTTGAAGGTTTATGTGTGCAGGATAAAACATTTTGTGAGTTATCGGTTGTCAGTTAACGAGATTTTTGATTAACCAAACCATCTCTTAACTAACAACTGTTCCTTAGGATTCGCGTGAAACGACATAATCTGCGAGGTGCTCTAGTGCGATACGAGCAGGTGTCTCAGGTAGGACTGTCAACGCGGCTTTAGCACGATCTGCGTAGCCTTGGGCGACTTTCAAGCAGTGAGGTTCGACCCCATACCTCAGGAATAGAGATTTGACAAAATCGATGGCTTCGGTTTCATCTGTATCACGGTGCAGCATCTTCTCAAGTTTATGTTTTTCATCGTCATTACAGACAGATCGCGCATAGATGATCGGGAAGGTGAGTTTGCCTTCGCGGAGATCGCCAAACGCGTCTTTCCCCAATGTATCGGAATCTTCTGTGAAATCGAGCAGATCGTCCACAATTTGGAAAGCGGTTCCAATCTGTTGTCCGTAGGTCGTGAGTGCCTCAACTTGCTGTGTGTCTGTTGCGCCGAGATGTGCGCCAAGGGTGCAGGACGCCGCGATTAGTTTCCCGGTTTTGAAACTGATAATTTTGAGGTATTCGGCTTCGGAGATGTCGAAATCGCCACTTTTGTAGGCGTGTATGACCTCACCTTCACACATTGCCTGCGTAGTATCGGCGAGGATCGCCATCGCCGGATCATCAGCACGACGGGACACGAGCATCGAAAGGACGCGAGCATGTAAGTAATCTCCGACGAGGACTGCGACTTTGTTGCCCCATTTCGTCTGTAACGTCTCACGTCCACGGCGGATCGCGGCTTCGTCGAGTACATCGTCGTGAACAAGTGATGCGACATGGATGAGTTCAACCACGGCGGCAAGCGTGTGTGCGTCGCTCCCTTCGTATCCACAGACTTTGGCAGAAAGCACAACGAGAATCGGACGCAACCGTTTACCGCCACCCTCCACAACGTGTTGAACTGCCATGTCAACAAAGGTATATTCGCTGGCGGTGTGTTCAGTGAGTTTCGCCTCAACGGCACTGAGATCGTCGGTAATCAATTCAACGATTTGATCAAAGTTGGACATAATGTAGGGGCAACCCTTGTGGCTGCCTTTTCCCTTTAGAGATTTGCCAATGTCTGTGTTGCGGCTTCAACGGTGTTATTGATGTCCTCTTCAGAGTGAACTAAAGAGACAAATCCTGCCTCAAATTGGGAGGGTGCGACATAGATACCGCGTTCCAGAAGTCCCCAGAAGTATCGTTGGAAGCGTTCAGTATCCGCTGTGCGTGCGCCATCAGCATCCGTTACAGTTTCTGACGTAAAGTAGAGCATCAGCATTGAACCGACGCGACTGTGCCAAGCGTCAATACTGTGTTTTTGGGTTGCCGCAGCGAGACCCTCCGCAAGGGCAGCCGCACGGTTCTCAAGTTGTTCATAAACCGCCGGTTCAGCGAGTTTTTTCAGCGTTGTTATACCCGCTGTTACAGCTAACGGATTACCGGACAGTGTCCCCGCCTGATAAACATCGCCTTCCGGGGCAACGCACCGCATGATGTCCCGTTTCCCGCCATAAGCACCAACAGGCAATCCGCCACCGATAATCTTCCCTAAACAGGTCATGTCCGGTGTGACGTTATAGTAGGATTGCGCACCCCCATAAGCCACTCGAAAACCGGTGATGACCTCGTCAAAAATAAGCACAATACCGTGTTCTTCAGTGATTTCACGGAGTTGATTGAGATACCCCTCACGCGGTGGGATGATGCCCATATTGCCCATAATCGGTTCGAGAATGAGACAGGCAATTTCGTCAGGGTTGGCTTCTATCGCTTCACGGACGGCATCGGGATTATTGAAGGGGACCGTGAGTGTATTACGTGCGAAATCTTCCGGGACACCGCCGCTATCGGAAAGCCCAAACGTTGCGACACCGGATCCAGCTTTCGCTAATAGATAATCCACGTGACCGTGGTAGCAACTGTCGATTTTGAGGATTTTATCGCGACCGGTATACCCGCGTGCAACACGGATTGCACTCATGGTTGCTTCGGTACCGGAATTGACGAGTCGCACTTGTTCAATCGAAGGCACGGCGTTGACAATGATTTCAGCGAGTTCTGTCTCTCGTGTCGTCGGCGCGCCAAAACTCGTGCCGTTCGCCGCCACCGCACTGATTGCCTCTATGACGCTCGGGTGCGCGTGTCCCAAAACCAAGGGACCCCAAGAGGCAACGTAATCAATATATTCGTTTCCATCAATGTCGTAGATTTTCGAGCCTTCACCACGTTCGATGAAACGGGGGTGTCCGCCGACTTTACTGAAATTTCGGACAGGGCTGTTAACCCCACCCGGAATGAGTTGTTGTGATTTTTGCCATGCGGCTAAGGATTTACTGCTCTCCAAAGCGTTCCTCCAAAATCTTTTAGTAGTTGTCAGTTGTCAGTGTCGATTCACTATGCATAAACCTTAGTTTTGCAACCATTCCACAACGGACTTCGCAAAGTAGGTTAAAATTATGTCCGCACCTGCGCGTTTGATGCTGTTGAGCACCTCCAATGCGACCCGTTCTTCGTCGATCCAACCGTTTTGTGCAGCGGCTTTCACCATGGCGTATTCACCGCTGACGTTGTAAGCCGCGACAGGCACCTGAAATTCTGTTTTGACCCGATGGATAACATCGAGGTAGGAGAGGGCAGGTTTTACCATGAGAATATCCGCGCCTTCTTGTATATCCAATGCGACTT
Organism: Candidatus Poribacteria bacterium; assembly: GCA_021295715.1. Lineage (NCBI taxonomy): Bacteria > Candidatus Poribacteria > Candidatus Poribacteria bacterium. Next base: position 92,722 of record JAGWBV010000001.1, read on the forward strand.
CGCGTAACGCCTCTTCTGCATTAGCTGGATCCATCTGATACGCGCGTCGATCACCAAATTGAGGGGTCGATTCCGCCGCTTCTCGAAACGGTCCGTAGAAGGCAGAGGCGTATTTGGCAGAATATGCCATAATCGGTATGTTTTCGTAACCGTTTTCGTCTAACGCCTCACGAATCGCGCCGACGCGACCATCCATCATATCGGACGGTGCGATAACATCGGCACCGGCACGGGCATGCGACAGGCTCTCCTTGACGAGGAGTTCCAGTGTCGGATCGTTTTGCACTTCACCGGCTTCAACAACACCGCAATGTCCGTGATCGGTGTATTCGCAGAGACAAACATCGGTCATGACAAGCAGATCGGGGACAGCATCTTTGATGGCTCGAACCGCTTGTTGAATGATTCCATCGTCGGCGTATGCCTCAGAACCGAGAGGGTCTTTTGCCTCTGGGATGCCGAACAGAATTGTTCCGGGAATCCCGAGCGATGCGAGTTCTTTCGCGGCGATGACGAGGGTGTCAACCGAGTATTGGTAGCACCCAGGCATGGCGGAAATTTCGGTTGCGGTGTTATGTCCGTGGACGACAAACATTGGGTAGATGAGGTCATTCGCAGAGAGCGCGGTCTCGCGAATCAATCGTCGCAAGTTCTCATTTGCGCGAAGTCGCCTCGGACGATAGACAGGGAAAATGCTCATTCACCCTCCGAACTCGAGGATTGGATTTCGTATCGGATTAATTCAAGAGTCTGGTCTTCGGGTGAGTCCAGTCCCATAGCCTCGTTCTCCTCAGCCACCTCGTGTTGGTGTTCAAATTTAACGATACCGACATTAGGTGCCAACCAGATAGTTGTTAGGGTTACATCTTGCTGATCTTGCGGTCCCGGCTGCTGTGGAACTTCCACAGACATCACTGTCTCTGTTGATGCATCTGTTCGATACTCAATTACCAAGCAGTCTTCAAAAGTGCCGGCTTCCGTCTCCACCGTTTCTGTGCCGGTGACGTTACCTGACTCTACGAGGGTGGTGTAGGTTTTAACAGTCTGCGTTGAGCCGCCAGGTATCTCTATAGGCATGCCTTTGATATCAATTGTCATGGTGAGGACGACGTTTATTTCGATAGCTGTCCACTCTTCACCAAAGGTGGCAGGTGTCGGTAGGAAATAGAAGTAGTCTTGGGAATCTACTTCAATATCGTAATCTAAGTCAAATGTGACGTTTAATTCCGGAGGCATCTGTTCCATCAGTGCTTGACGCATCAACACGATAGCTTCTTCCATCTGCTCCATTGTGGCGGCTTTGAGCGCGTTTTCGATTTCAGTGCCAACAAAAAACGCCACCCAGTCGGCACCGACTTGATAGAAATAGGGGTGAACGTAATGCTCAAAGTCTGCCCAGTTCTCCAAAGCCGGGTCGTAACTGAAGGCGCGATAGGATTCGCCATCAAGCTCTTCTGGCTCTATTGCGTAGCGCGTCAACTCGTCACCGTTCTGATCTTCGTAAATCCAGGAACTGCCGGGCGCGTCTGGAAAGTAGTAGTTTGCCCATTCATTTCCCATTAATGTCGCGCTAAGACCGAAGAGAAGCAAAATGGCGAGAATGAACCGAAAGTTTTTCAAAATGGGAGGTTCCTCCAAGGTTTTGATTGTTCCAACTTAATTATTAAAGTATACAGAATATCTCTGCAAACGGCAAGGCAAATTCTCTAACAGCGGCGTTCAGCGTGCCTCGTATTCAAATGGGAAAGTGACAGGCGCGCCGTTGTTTGCCCATGAGCGTGACATCGCGACATCAATCTCCCGATCCTTGCGCCCGTTATAAGCACCGTATTCAGGTTCTGTGTCGTTACGAACTGCGTTTACGAGACTCATCAGTTCTGATGCGACAGTGATTTCACCATCGCTGAGTGGATAATTTTGCAACGGGTTTTCCCACACCACTTCAGGGTCAGTGTCCGCCACAAGGGCGGCTAAGGTTTCATAGCCATCAACAGTATTCGTTCTGCGTGAGATGTTAACCGCACGCTGTGCATCGGCGGTTTCGTTTAAGATAACGGCATCGTTTCGGAAGCACATCCCACGTTCTGCGTAGAACTTTGACCCGTTAAAGCCTCGCAGTGGGGAACCGTAGGAGAGACTGCTGAAATTGAAGATTCCAACAGCACCATCTGCGAACTCAATCACAGCATGTTGCCAATCCTCAGTATCGCGCGAAGGTTGTCCCTGCCGCCAGACGTGTTCCTGAACGTTATAGCCTTTTCGGAAACCATAGACTTGAACGGGTTCATTGTCAAAACCGACGTAACTACGGATGAGTCCGATGCCGTGATAGCCGTGTCCTCGAAAGTCGTTATAGGCGGCGTTGACTTTCCCGAAAACGCCCGAAAGAATCATCTCCCGTTTTATCCGTTCTGAAGGGACGCGGTAGTAATTTTCGTTGACTTCCAATTTTGTGCCGTTCTCTTGTGCGGACGTAATCATCTTGTCTGCCCATCCGAGATCGGTATCAATAGGCGTTTCGGTGCAATAACTAACCCCACGCTCGGAGCAGAGAAGCCCTGGAATGTGATTGTTGCTCGGTGTAATCACAATTGAGCAGATGTCAGGTTTCACTGTTTCCAACATCTGCTCGGTATCTGTGTAGGCGGGGACACTGTATTTCTCGCCCTGTTCAGTGACGCTCTCTTCGCGTGGATCGCACACAGCGACGAGTTCGAGGTCATCCGTCAATTTTGAGATAAGGGGAAGGTAGGTTCCGGCACCGCGTCTGCCAGTACCGATGTGCGCGATTTTAAGGGTATCCATGGCTGTCCTCCCAGCGGGTGAGTCGGTAATCGCCTTTGCTATTCCACCCAGAAGACATGACTCCGTTCAAAGAGATCGTCATCTAAGTGGATTTCAACGAACCATTCGCCTGTAATGTCTGGCAAGTCGATGTAAAACCACGTAATTTTATCGCCTGTCGTTGATGTGAGGGTTTTCTTTTCTGTCCAGAAGGGCGGGTCGTCCAAGTCGTCTTCTGGTGAGAACCATGAGACTTTAACGGTGTGGTGTTCTGTGATGTTTGCCCATAAGACCCATAAATACACTTGGTCGTTGACCCCAGCGGAGAAGGTGGTCGTGATACCGTCGGGTCTATCCTCGAAGACACTGATTGCCAAGACAGAATCCACAATCGTTGGTTCGTCCCGTGCTACATCGGTAAAACCGCTTCCACCAGAAGAGGTCTCACTACAACCGCTCACGACAAGCGTCAGCGACAGTAGAACTATCCCGAATGTGGAATATGGAATTGCGAGCAACGTCTTGATGTAGGTGCAGGCTTGACGCATGGGGTCTTCTCCTGTCTTGGGCTGGGGTAGCCCCAGCTAAATAATTGGGTGTAAATATTGATTCCCATTGTATCAGTCCCCGATTTTTTTGTCAAAGGAAAAGTAGGGATCCTCTGTAGGAGGGAACTCCGATTCCCGACTCTAACGCTTCTGTACCGCAAACTTTCCAGTTTGCGTCCTAAAACCGCCACTCTCCTCAACCCGCCTCTTACTAACCATTTCCCGCTGGCGAGGTTTCTAACCTCACCTTCTGATTAATCATAGAAACCATTCTTGTAGAAGCGGCCTCCCGGTCGCGATTTTTCAACTTAAAAACCCGAAAACTGAATAGCCCTAATAACTTATGCGTCTGTGTTGACATATATCTTTTTTCGTGATAGATTGTGGTGATGATGGAGAAGTCCCCTTAGGATAACGCCAGTTTGAAAATACATCTGTAGGTGTTTTTGCTTGGGTGTTTCCCCTAGGTAGAGCGGTAAATACACCGAAAACGTTTTTCAAGACACTTTCTGGGTCAATAACGGTAGCGAAATCCAACGTGACACTTTTATCAAACTCACGTTTAGGATAGATAAGAAGGCGAGTCTTCCCGTCTGAAAATTAGCACGAAAACGAAACCTGCAACAACGGCGCAGGTGAATAAACGAAAAGGCACTTCAAACATAGAACCGATCTGACCGAACCGCAAGGAAAATTAAAATAATGACGTTTGATACAATTATTGCAGGCGGAAACATCGTTGACGGAACAGGTAAACGGGAACCCTTTATCGCAGATATCGGTATTCAAGGGGACGAAATTGCCGCTATCGGTGATCTCTCGGAAGCAGAAACACCTCGTCGAATTTCTGCAGAGCGACAGGTTGTCTG
>JAGWBV010000001.1:97049-98081 GCA_021295715.1 Candidatus Poribacteria bacterium
GAGATGTGGCACTACACGCAGTTCGCGTATGGCGATGCGAAAGTCCCACTCAACTGGCAAACACCAGATGCATATCTCGGTATGTTCGACGGGCGGATCCCAGCGAACCTCTACCCGCAAGTGCCACACTGTGCTGTTCGTCTCGGTGCGATGGGGTGGGAGCCGCGCCCGGCAACTGCCGATGAGTTGAAAGTGATGGAACGCACAACACGTGAATGGTTAGAGGCGGGTGCGTGCTGTCTCTGCTTAGGACTGGATTATCAACCCTCCGCGAATGCCGATTTGCACGAACTGGTACATCTCTCAAAAATTGCGGCGGCTTACGATGCCATCTACGCCGCGCACATCCGCTACCGTATCCTCGGTAGAAAACAAGCGTGGGAGGAGACGATTGAGATTGCGCAACGTGCCGAAATTCCTGTGCATATCTCACACGAGCGCGTTGACGATGAAGCCGCCGACGTACTTGAACGGGTAGAGAAAGAACAGATAGATTTGACGTTTGAATCCTATCTCTATCCCGCCGGCATGACGCATCTCGCCATGATGCTCCCAATGGAATATCAGACCGGCGCGCCTGTTGACATGTTGGGACACTTGGAAAACCCCGAAGTCCGAGAAGAATCGATCTCGTACTTGCGAGGAGAATTACGCGGCGGCAACCAGATCGTCGGTTACAACCGATCGGGTAGATTTATCGGAATGACGCTCGCTGAAGCCGCTGAAAGCGAAGGTAAATCTCATGAAGAATTCGCCTTCGATTTCATTCAGGGCAACCCCGCCTGAAGAGAATGAACGCATTTTGAACCGCACGGCGAGCCATCCGCGCATGATGATTGCCAGCGATGGTGTTTACAACATTCCGCATCCACATCCACGGAGTTACGGGTGCTTCGTGCAATATCTCGGCAAATTCGTGCGCGAACGCCAGTTGATTTCATTGAAAGAAGCCGTCTATAAAATGAGCGGTTTTCCCGCTGAACGCTTTCGACTCTCCGATCGCGGACGGATTGATCGAGGACTTGCCGCGGA
>JAGWBV010000002.1:0-5502 GCA_021295715.1 Candidatus Poribacteria bacterium
GATGTGACAGACTACTAGTGCTGTGTCAAGTTGAGTTTGATAGTATTGTCAGTTGGGTTGAAGGGATTTTCCCTGTAGAGGCAGTCCCTTGTGGCTGCCCACATCCATCATTTTAGGAGTGACACAGCACTAGTATCCTCGCCTCTTTGGGGAGTCTCATTAATTCTAAAATCTACTACAGTTAATCCGTTGAGACGCTTTGTTTGGACAATCTAATAGGAGAGCAAAAATGGGTCGTCTATTTTACTACCCTTTATGTATCGTTCTGATGCTTGTGACAGCAGGATATGCGACAGCGGATCTCACTGACGATCTTGTCGTTCACTTTACGTTCGATACTGTCAAAGGGAAGACGATTGTGGATGAATCTGGCAACGGTCTGGATGCCGAAGTTGTCAAAAAAACTCAATTTGTCAAGGGCAAATATGGGAAAGCAATTCATATCACTGGTGAAACTGAAGATTGCGTTAATATTCCATCCTCGGATGCCTTAGAAATCAGTGAGGAGATCACGATGATGGCATGGGTGTATCACGAGAATTGGACAGGACATTCTTCGCAGTGGCTTGATAAAGGGAGTCATGGCGAAGACCGCCATAGTGTATACGGTATGGCAGTCTTTGATGAGAAGGATCTTGGTGGCGGTGGATGGTTCAAGGATGGCTCCGGTATTGGAATTGTATTAGGAACGGGTGCAGTCCAGCAAATTCAGATGGTTGATAGGACAATGAGAGATAAAAAGTGGCATCACATTGTGGGTGTCGGTGAGCGTAGAGGTGCGACAATCTATCTTGACGGAGAAATTATACTCCAACCTGCAGGCAAATTTGATGACCTTAACTTCAAGGGCATAAATGAAGATGATTTACGGATTGGCTGTGTGAAGAATAAACCACACTACGCGTTTGAAGGCGGTTCTATCGACGAAGTTGCGATATGGAGTCGTGCCCTTAGCGAGGATGAGGTTAAAACTGCGATGCGAGGTCCCTTGCTCTCGGTTTCGCCGAAAGATAAGGGCACTACGACATGGGGCAATATTAAGCGGAAAGCATTTCAGCCGTAGCAGGAACACAGAATTAATCTGCACCTCCAAACAAAAATGTATTGCATTCTTCCGAGTTGCGTAATATACTCTAATCGCTTCCGAACAAACAAATTTATATCTTTGATGTAAGAAGGTTTCACAAAAGGAGATATAGAATGAAAAGGACGCTTGGTTACGCCATGACACTCAGCACATTGATGTTTATAATGGTAGGATATGCTACAGCAGATCTTGCGGATGACCTTATCGTTCACTTCACGTTCGATAACGTCAAGGGCAAGCGGATCCTTGATGAATCCGGGAACGGTCTGGATGCCAAGGTTATCAAAAATACTGAATTTGTCAAGGGCAAATACGGGAAGGCAATCCGCATTACTAAGGAGACTGAAGATTGTGTGAATATTCCGTCCGCAGATGCCTTAGAAATCAGTGGAGAGATCACGATGATGGCATGGGTGTATCACGAAGATTGGGCGGGGAGTTCTTCCCAATGGTTTGATAAAGGCTGTTATAGCAGAGTCAGTTCATACGGTATGGTGGTCTTCAGTAAAGTGGACGCTCATAGTTCGGGAATCGGGGTTGTCTTAGGCGGCGAACACCAAGTGCGTTTCATCATTCAGAATAGCATGAAGAATAAAACATGGCATCATATTGTAGCAACCAGCGACAGTGCAAGTGTAAAATTTTATCTCGACGGAGAAATCCTCAACCCACCTGGACATCTCCCGCCCGACTTTCAGTTTAACTTTAAGGGTATAAACGACGAGGATTTGCGGATTGGCTGTGCGAAGCATAGACCACAGTACGCGTTTGAAGGGGGTTCCATCGACGAAGTTGCGATATGGTCTCGTGCACTCAGCGATAATGAAATCAAAACCGCGATGCGAAGTTCCTTGCTCTCGGTTTCGCCACAGGGTAAGGTCGCTACAACATGGGGCAATATTAAGCGGAAAGCATTTTAAGCATAGCGTAAATACAGAATTAATCTGCATCGCCAAACAAAAATATATTGCACTCTTCCGAGTCCCGTGATATACTCTAATTACTTCTGACAAGTAGATTTATAGCCTTGATGTAAACGGACTCCACAGGAGGAGAAACAGGATGAAAAAGCTATGTGGTTATGCTGTGCTATTCAGCGCACTGATGTTTATCGCGGTAGGATACGCTACGGCAGATCTCGCCGAAGGACTCGTCCTTTATTTCACTTTTGACAATGTCAACGGCAAAACAATTGTAGACGATTCCGGTAACGGACTGGATGCCGATATCATCGCCAACACCGATATTGTAAAAGGCAAATATGGGGACGCGATTCGCATTACAGGCATAGGCGCGGATTGTGTGAATGTGCCAGCCTCCGATGACCTGAAAATTACCGGTGAAATCACGATGGCGGCTTGGATCAATCAGGACTCTTGGGGAACGGATGCGCAGTGGTTCGACAAAAACTGCCATAACGGCGGTGAGCATTCTTCCTACGGCATTGGTGCTTTCAACGGCGGTGCGAATTTTAACATGTTCTTGGGAACCGGCAACAGTAGACCGACCCTGAGTCAACCGCATGGGTTGGATGAGAAGACATGGTATCACGTCGTTGGAACTTATGACGGGACAACCATGAAAGTCTACGTTGATGGTTTGATTTCAAAGGCACCAACGATCAGGATTTGCGGATCGGATGCTCTAAAGACCGTCCGAATTATACCTTTGAAAACGGTTCTATTGACGAGGCAGCAGTCTGGCGGCGTGCACTCAGCGAGGACGAAATCAATGAGATAATGAACGAAGGCTTCCTCGCAGTTTCGCCGCGCGATAAAGCAACAACGACATGGGGCAGCATTAAGTCAAGAACCGGCACATACTAAACACGGTCTCACAGGAAAACGCAACGGCACAGGCATCACCCTAAAAAGGGAACGATACCTGTGCCGTCTTGTATAAAATAGGGGAAACTGAGAAAATGACAAAAATCGGAATCGTTGGTATCGGATTTATGGGCATGATTCATTACTACGCCATTCAGCGCATTACCGGTGCCGAAGTCGTTGCCATCTGCACACGAGATCCAAAGAAACTCGCTGGCGATTGGACGGGCATTCAAGGGAATTTCGGACCCCGAGGTGGCATGGAAGATCTCTCAAACGTCCGAAAATATAGCGAGGTTGACGAACTCCTCGCTGATGAAGAAGTTGAACTGGTAGATATTTGTCTGCCGACGCATTTACATAAACCTGTGAGTATGGCATCCCTTGAAGCGAGAAAACATACGCTCGTCGAAAAACCGATTTCTATCTCTATTGACGATGCTAATGAACTCGTTGAACTTGCAGAGAAGATCGGTGCAGAACGGAAGGCGGCTCATGAAAGCCCGTGTTTCCTGATGGTCGCACATGTACTGCCTTTCTTTGCTGAATACGCTTATGCGAAACGGGTGGTAGAAGAAGGAAAATATGGTGAACTCCTCGGTGCGCATTTCAAGCGAATTATTTCCAAACCGAGTTGGTCACGAGATGTTGCCTCCCTCGAAAAGAGTGGGGGTCCCGGCATCGATCTGCACATCCACGACACGCATTTCATTCAGCTGCTCTGTGGTGTCCCTGACGCTGTCTTTTCACAAGGCAAACTCGCTGGCGGCACCTATGTCGATTACCTGACGACCCAATACATCTATAATGATAGGGAACTCTCTGTCAGTTGCTCTTCCGGAGCCGTATCCCAACGCGGGCGCGCTTTCTCGCACGGGTTTGAAATCTACCTCGAAAAAGCGACACTCCTTTATGATTTTTCAACATTAGCAGGTGAAGCCTCTACAGCAGTGCCACTGACGCTCCTGAACGATGAAGGTGAAGTTGAACAGGTCGATTTAGGAGAGGTAGACCCGATTGATGCCTTTACCGGTGAACTTCAATACGCCGTTGACGCGATTGACTGGGAAGAGGAGCCGACCGCACTGTCGGGTGTCGGCGCGCGGGACGCGCTGCTGCTCTGCTATAAAGAAGCAGAATCAGTCAAAACCGGTGAGATTGTCCCGATTTCTTAACCGCATAACGCTTGTTGATCTCCGAAAAAATGACTTCCTTCTATTCCGTTAGCAACATTGGTGAACTCTATGTCCCTGCTGAATGCCGGGATGCGGTTTTCGCGCGGGCACGCGCCAAACTGTTCGCGCATCAAGAATTAGGACACCTCAATCGGGTCTTCACACACATCCGTCACGGCGGTGTTGCGATTGTGGAGGGGAAATGGGAACAGATTACGGCACTGATGGATTACATCCAACGCCATAAACAGGATTTGGTCCAACAACCGCAGCGGGATGCCAGAACACGGGATCGGAGAGATTCGCGCGGGAAATCTGTGAGCAATGCTTTAAGAGAAGTTTTAGCGCGCTTGATGTGTTGGGCAGATGCAGACGGGATTATACAGGCTGAAAACGCGCCTGTTCTACCCTATCTATTGGAACTCGCTGGCGAACCCGCGGAAGCAAATGAAGGAAAACCGTTTCTCCTATCTCTCACAAAGATTCAACAAATTCAACAGGCATTCGCGGACACCTACCCCATCCGTGCCCTTAACGCTTCTCTCGTCGCTTCTGAAAACGTCCTTGCCCCGCGCTCCCAAGAGACAATTGAGTGTTTTCAAGAAGCACTTCAATATGTCCGTCAATCCAGCCCCGCTATCGTTGCTGACATCGGGTGCGGAAGTGGATGCTTGACTTTGTTGGCACGGCAGGAATTGGGCGAGCAAATTGAACTCTATGCTTCCGATCTGCTATCTGAAGCCGTCGCGACAACGAAACTCAATCTTCAAAGCCTTCTACCGGATTCAGACACTGTTCACGTGATGCCTGCTGGGGATCTGTTCGAGCCATTTGATTTGCATCAATTCGATGTGATTATTTTCAACGCGCCCTGGGTTGTTGCCCGTGTGCGTAACCGAGCGGAACTCGCGATCCACGATGAGAAACAGGAAACGGTAAAACGTTTCTTTGCACAGGTCTCAAATTTTCTGAAACCCGATGGCACTGTTTTGTTGGGATATGCTAATGCCTCAGGACCGAAGGCGATTGCGAATTTGGAAACGATCATTGCTGACGCTGGATTTAAAGAGGAGATGCTCTTTAAGAGGCGGGTTGCGACACATCGGTCAAAACGGAAATGGGAACAGATTCGGGTGTCCGTGTTAGGTAGAACGTAATCGTTTTATAATTCATATTGACCGTCGCGAAATTTTCATAGCAGTTTTCATAGCAGTTTCATAGCAATCTTTGACGGACACCCCCTAAAATCCAATCCCCGTCAGAGTTTATCGTCTTTTACAACACTTATTGATTTTTCGGTTTGCTATGAAAGGGGTCCGGTAGGTGCGGTTTCCTAACCGCACCATAAGCGTCAATTTAGCGATTGTTGACGGTATTTGGGTGCTGCGTCTTTACAAATGCCGCCCCTACGGGG